>JBCCLG010000055.1:0-13739 GCA_039027015.1 Acidobacteriota bacterium
CCCGGGCCCGCCATGCGATCGACCACCTGCAGCGCCATGCCTCGAGGGCTGGTGGCGCGCACGGCGTAGCGTCCGAAGGCGGGCACGGTGAGGGTGGTTTCGAAATCGCCGCCGCCAGGCGCCTCGGGCACCTCCGCCGTCTCGAAGGCCGCCTGCTCCGGGACCTCGGCGAGAGCGCCGGGCCCGAGCGCGGCGGCCAGCAGACATCCGAGCAGAAGCCCCGTTCGATCCCAAATCGGCCGATCTCTCATCGCGTCGCCTTTCCGCTGCCCGTTGTGTGGTGTGCGCTCGATTCTATGCGCCTCACGGCCCCAGGAGATCGCGCTTTGAGGGCGCCGCTCCGCCCCTCCCGAGGAGATCCCGAAACGAAATGTGGCAATTCTGCGCCGGTGAGCCGAGGCGCGCTGCTGTATTCTCCCGCCCCATGACCGCAGACCTCGACAGCGTAGACCTCGACCGCGGCCCGAACCTCGACCTCGAGCAGGACCTCGACCTCGACGCCGTGCGGGCCCAATTCCCGGCCCTCTCAAGCGACTGGGCCTTTTTTGACAACGCCGGCGGCTCGCTGCCCACCCGCGGCGTGGTGGAGGCGGCGCGCCGCCACATGGAGCGCTTTCCGGTGCAGCTGGGCGCGAGCTACAGGGTCTCCCAGGAGGCCGCCGAGCGGGTTGAAGACGGTCGCCGGGCCGTCGCCGCGTGGATCCACGCCGATCCGGGGGAGATCATCCTCAGCGCCTCGACCACCGCCAACGTGAGCCTTCTGGCTCGCGCGATTTCGGCGTCCTGGCCGGCGGGCTCGGAGGTCGTGATGACCGACCTCGACCACGAGGCCAACGCCGCGCCCTGGCGCCGGCTCGGCGACGGCGCTGGCGATATTCGGGTCAAGGCGTGGCGCCCGCGCGAGAGCGGCCGCCTGGAGCTCGAGGACCTCGAGGCCCTGCTCACCGAGCGCACCCGCCTCGTGGCCGTCACCCACTGCTCGAATCTGATCGGCGAGATCGTCGACGTGCCGGCGATCGCGCGCCTGGCGCACGCCGCCGGCAGCCTGCTGTGCGTCGACGGCGTGGCCTACGCCCCCCACGCCCGCGTGGACGTGCGCTCCCTGGGCGCCGACTTCTACGTCTTCTCGGCCTATAAAACCTACGGACCCCACGTCGGCGTGATGTGGGGACGTCGCCATCTGCTCGAGGATCTGGCCGGCCAGAACCACCCGTTCATCACCGCCCTGCCGTCCAAGCTCGAGCCCGGCGGCACCAACTACGAGCTGGTAAGCGCGCTGCCGGCGATCGTCGACTATTTAGCGTCCCTGGGCGACCCCGCTGCGGCAGACCCCGGAGGCGGCGATCTCTCGGCTCGGCTCGACCGCGCCTTTGCCCGCATTTCCCGCCACGAAGAGGCCCTGCAGACGCGGCTGCTCGACTTCCTCAACGGCCGCCGCGGGGTGCGCGTTCACGGCCCGTCGACCGGCGATCGCGCGCGCCGGGTGCCGACGATCTCTTTCTCCCTCGAGGGACAGCGCAGCCAGGATCTGCCGCCCGGGCTCGACGCGCAGAAGATCGCCGTACGCTGGGGACACTTCTACGCCCCCAACGCCGTGCGCGCCCTGGGCCTTTCGGCGGACGACGGCGTGGTGCGGGTCAGCATGGTGCACTACAACACCCTCGAGGAGGTCGACCGGCTGATCGCCGCCCTCGACCCTCTCCTACCCTGAGGCCCCTGAGGCCCGCGGAAGCCCGCAGAAACCAGAACGCCGGCGACCTGATAGAGGCAGGCCGCCGGCGTCGAGCGTCGCTGGGCTAACCGGCCGCCCCTGGGGAGGGGCGCTCCGGTTCAGACCGTCCTCCCCTCAATTCAGGGGCAGCCGACCAGGCGGACACGCAGGGCCTCCATGCGCCGGCTCTCGCCGGTGGTGCCCGCCGTCTGCCCCTCGTTCACCCAGGGGAGCCAGCCCTGCCCCTTGACGTGCGCCCGATACTCCACGGTGCAGCCGGCGGGCACGCTGCGCAGATCGATTTGGACCGCCTCCATCCGCCGGCTCTCGCCGGTGGTGCCGGCGAGGGAGCCATCGCACCTCCACGGGCGCCAGCCGTCCTTTTTGACGTGGGCGCGGTAGCAGATGGACGCGCCCGACGGCGCGTTGATCAGCCGCATGCGGGTGGCCTCCATGCGGCGGCTTTGACCGGTGGTGCCGGCGGTGACGCCGTCGAGCACCCAGTCGAGCCATTCGCGATCTTTCACGAAGGCCTGGTACTGCACGTGCATCGTGGAGTCGCGCACGGTGATCCACTGCACCTCTTCGCTGAACTCATCGCAGCTGTTGCGAGCCAAGAGGCGCACGCGGTAGACCGCGCCGCCGCCCAGGGAATCGAAGGCAAAGAAATTCGCCAGGTTGAGGGTGCTCGCCGGTCCGGCAAATAAGCGCGTGAAGCTCAGGCCGAGACGAACATCGCTCCCCACGGAGGTCGTGCGGTAGATCTCGAGAAAGTAGCTCGCCTCGCCCACCGTCGCGCTGCCGTCGAAGGGAATTTCCGAGCTGTCCTCGAGCTCGTTGGGCACCGTGAACGCGGCCGTCACCGGATCGCATTGGCACATGGAAATCGTGACCCGCCGCACCGATCCGTTGTCCTCGGCGAAGTGCACGGTGTCGAAGTAGTCCTTGAGGCGCAGAGAGCCGCTGGGATTCTGCTTCGCCTCGAATTTGACCTTCCAGACGTCGAACTCGCCCTGGCTGAAGCTATTCGGCTGGCTCTCCGTGCAGCCTTCGGACGACACGACGGTCGAGCCTCCGACCAGGATTCGATCGGCCTCCTCCCGCACCCAGCCGAAGACTGTGCGGCGCTGATTCTTGGTCCACGCGCCGTAGGAGGACGTCAGCCCGGTGTTCTCGACCCACTGCTTGGTGCGGATGCGGCGGTCGCCGTCGTCGTAGGTAAAGGAGTTGAGCTTGACGTGCTGGCCCTTGCAGCAGCCGTCGCCGCGGCGCCACGCGATGAACTCGAGGCCCGGCTCCTCGTCGGGCTGGAGGCCCGAGCGGAGGTCGTCGAGGGCCCTCTGGTTCGACGCGTCCACCCTGTAATACCCCTCGAGGCCGTAGCGGTAGACCGTCTGCCCGACCTGGATTTCGGACTGCGGGTTCAGAAGACCCTGGAAGTAGACGTCGTTGATCGGGTGGGCGTCGGGGTCCTCGATGCCCGCGAGGACGCTCTGGGCGTCCAGCACGCCGCGCATCTCGGCGTCGAGCAGATGCAGCAGCGAGGTGAAGCCCAAGGCGTCGGCATAATCCTGAAAGACGGGCGCGTCGCGCAGGTCATCGGCGCGGCCGCCCGCCGCGTCCTCCAGCTCCTGCTGGGCGGTGAGATCGCCCAGCACGGCGTCGAAGTGGGCGCGATCCTCGAAGACCAGCATGGAGCGGGCGATGGCCGGGGTTTTGGGTCCCTCGTCCTGGGGCGGCTGGATGACCTGGGCGCCGGCGCCGAGCGCCCGAGCGGAGGCCCAGTGCGCCACCCGGGCGGCGCGAAGGGAGATGTCGTGAGTGTGTCGAGACACGGGCGATCCTTTCTCGGGTGTTCTTGCTGAGGCCGGCTCCCTCGCCTCTCGAGGGGCCGTTCAGCAGGCAGAGCGGAAGGCGGCCCGCCGATTCCCTCAGCGACGGGCCAAAAAACGCCCGACGAGAAAATTTGAAGAAACCTGCGGCGGCCTGAGGGAATCCGCGAGCTCGATTCCGCTTTGCCTGCCGAATGGCCCCCCCGGCCGAGCCGCGGCACCGCCGCGGCACGCACGACCCGAGTGAAGGAGAAAAGATGATTTCCAGACGACCCGCACCCCCCCGCGCCCACGCACGACTCGCGGGCTGCGCCCTCGCGGCGGCGGCTCTCCTCGCCGCGCCTTCGGCCCTCAAGGCCCAGGAGCCGACCCTCCGCGCCAGCGACCGCGCCGGGGAGATCGAGCAGATCGAAATCGGCAACGACCTCTTCATCAGCCTCGAGGGCGGCAGGCCGCACGCGGACTACCGCCTGGATCTGCTCGACGAGACCGGCGCGGTGATCGCCACGGCGAAGCGTGAGGCCGACCCCTGGGGCCGCATCGACGGCGGCGATGGCCTCAAGGCGCCGCTGTGGGAGAGGACAGGCGTCATCGGCTGCGACATCACGGCTCCCTACGACCCCGAGCGCTACCTCTATCGCGATCTCGACGAGGCCGACGCTCTTCTCGGCGGCCGTCAGTTCGAAATCGAGGCCCGCGAGCTGCCGGCGGGTCAGCCGGTGGCGAGCCTGCAGCTGCCCCTCACCGCCGAGCGCAGCAAGCCGGTCTTCTTCTTTACCGACGCCACCGGCTGCCCGCGCCAGGAGTTTCACCCCGGCGAGGGGGTCTACATGGTGGCCCAGAGCCTGCGGGGCCAAACCCCCGGCGCCTGGCTGGTGCTCGCCGCCGGCGATTCATCGCCTGAGGTCGACGATCCGCTGGTCGACGCCCGGGGCCCCGGGGCCGGCCCCCAGGGCATAGACCTCGAGCCGAATCAGGAGTACTTCATCGAGCTGGTGTGGGCGAGCGCCGAGATCGGAACCTACGGCGCCGTCGTGCGCCTCGTGCGCGACGAGGCCCTCATCTTCAGAGAGGGAGATCGCTGGATCGGCTACGAACGAGAGGCGCCCGGCATCTCCCCCAGCGGCGGCGTGGGCGGATCGGTGCACGGAATCACCGTGGTGCCCTGGGATCTCTACGAGTAGGGCTGGTCTCCGCAGGCCTCCAGCGCGGCCTCGGCGGCGGTGAGGGCGGGGTGATTCTGCGGCAGAGCGCCGCGCCGCAGATCCCGCGCCTCCTCGAGGCGCTCGCGACCCTCGGCTCGCGAACCGGCCCGCAGGCACATCAGCCGGCCGAGGTGCAGGAGCGGAAAAGAGCGCCGAATATCGCCCGCGGCGAGATGCTGCCGCTGATGCTCGACGGCCTGGCGCAGCAGCCCTTCGGCGCGCCGCGGATCGTCTTCGAACCACGAGCGCCCCCGGGCCATCAGGCTTTGGGCCAGGTCGGGATGCTCGGGCTCGAGGACGGCGCGACGGATCTCAAGCGCCCGCCGGTGAGAGCGCTGCGCCGCCGGAAGCTCTCCCTGCTTGAGACTCATGCGACCCAAACCGTAGAGGGCGTCGGCGACCGTGGAATGCTCCTCCCCGTAGAGGTCCACGGCGGCGTCGACGGCGTCTTCGAGCAGCCCCTCCGCCTCGCCCCACAGGCCCTCGGCGGCGAGAGCGGTCGCCAGGTTCGTCAGCGACTGAATCGTCGCTCCGTGGGCCTCGCCGTAGAGCCGCCGGCGAAGGGTCAGCGCCTCCGCGAACAGCTCCGAGGCTTCCCGGGCCTCGCCCCTGGCCAGGAGCGCGGCGGCCAGGTTGTTGAGCGAGCGGGCGACGTCCGGATGATCGGCCCCCAGCGCGTCGCGACGGTCCGAGAGGGCCTGCCGAGTCAGGGTCTCGGCCTCCTCGATCTCCCCCTCGAGGTAGGCGGCGTGGCCGAGTCGGTCGAGGGTCTCGGCGACCTCGGCGGAACCCTCGCCGAACGACCGGCGGCGGATCTCAAGCGCCCGCTCCAGCTCGCTGCGGCCGCTCTGGCCCTGCTCGTCGAGCACCGTCGCCAGGCTCTGCAGCAGCTCGGCGTAGGCGGGGGTCGGACCGCGGAAACGATCCTCGAGATCCAGCGCCTCGCGCAGGAGCCCCAGGGCACGATCGGCCTCGCCGCGCTCGAGGTGCACCATCGCGAGCTCCTGCAAAACGGAGATCCGCTCGGGATCTCCCGGTTCGAGGTCGCGACGCTGAATCGCCAGGGCCTCCGACAGAAGCTCCTCGGAGGGCTCGAGCAGGCCGAGCTGGCGATAGACCCGGCCGATGGTGGACATAAGGGCGGTGCGCAGGAGCGGCCTTTCACGCAGCTGGCCGTCGATCCGCCGGGCCCCCAAATCGAGCACCTCGCGTGCGGTCACGGTCTCGCCGCGCGCCCTGCCCGGATCGCTGAGCTCGAAAATATCGACCAGAAACTCGGCCACCTCCTCGGCCTTCTCCCTCTGCCGCTCGGCGATCGCCAGGCTCTGCTCGGCGCGCGCGCGCTCCCGCTGGGCGATGCGGGCCTGGGAGCCGGTGACCGCCACGGCCGCGACCAGGATCGCCATCACCAGGCTCGCCGCAACCACTCCCAGGCGGTTGCGTCGCGCGAATTTGCCGACGCGATACGGCAGGGTATCCGGCCGGGCGAGCACCGGCAGGTGGACCAGATAGCGCTCCAGATCGCCGGCGAGGCCCTCCGCCGAGGCGTAGCGCCGCTCCGGCTCTCGGCGCAGGGCCATGGCGAGAATGGCGTCGAGATCGCCGCCCCAGCGGCCGCTCTCCCCGCCGAGCGCCCTCGCCCGCTCGCTGGCCGGCGGCGGAGTCTGCTCGCGCACGGCGCGCTTCGCCTCCTCGAGGCTCAGGCCCTCGAGGGCGTGGGGCCGCGCGCCGGTGATCAGCTCATAGAGCAGCACCCCCAGGGAGTAGACGTCGCTGGCCGTGGTCAGAGGCTCGCCGAGAAGCTGCTCGGGACTCGCGTATTCCGGCGTTAAGAGCCGCTCGCCCTCGAGGGTCTCCACCCCGCTGCCGCGCCGCGCAGGGCCTTCTGAACCGGCCCCGGGACCGGCGGAGGGTGGAGAGCTCGTGACGCGCGCTTCGCCGTCGGGCTCGCCGAGGGGGTCGGACTCCGGCGCGGGGCTGCTCTCGCCCTCGAGGCCCTTGGCGATGCCGAAGTCGAGCAGCTTGGGCACGCCCTCCTCGGTGACCAGAATATTCGAGGCCTTGAGATCTCGGTGCAGCACCAGGCTGCGATGGGCGTGATGCACGGCGCCGCACACGCTGATAAAGAGCTCCAGGCGCCGGCGCGCCGAGAGCCTGAGGCGACGGCAGTAGCGATCGATGGGCTCGCCGTCGATCTTTTCCATCACCAGGTAGACCACGCCGTCCTCGGTGGTGCCGCCGTCCAGGATGCGGGCGATATTGGGATGCTTGAGGGCGGCGAGAATCTGCCTTTCCTGGCGCAGGCGGCGCACCAGCTCGGGAGTTCTCAGCTCGGGCCGCACCACCTTGATCGCCACCTGCATCTCAAATTGGGCGTCGTCGCGCTCGGCGAGGTAGACGGTGCCTAGGCCGCCGCGGCCCAGCTCCCCCACCAGGCGGTAGGGGCCGAAGCGCTGCGGCGGCGCGCCGGGCTCCGCGGACAGCAGCCTGAGACCCGAGGCCACGGCCGCGCTCACCTGGGCCTCGGCCGCCGGCTCGGCGGCCAGCAGCGCCTCGACCTCTGAACGCAGGGCGGGATCGTCGGCGCACTCCGCGGCCAAGAACTCGCGGCGCGCCTCTCCGGCCAGCTCGCTGGCCCGCACGAAGAGGGTCTCCAGCCTGCGGAATCGCTCGGCGCCTTCAGGCATCTTCGCCGTCGCCGCTTCCGCGCCCCATATGGCGCGCGATCCACGCCCTCGCCATCTTGAGATCCCGCTCGACGGTCGCGTGCCCGATGGCCAGGGCCTCGGCCGTTTGGTCGATCGTTAGACCGGCGAAGAAGTAGAGCTCGACCACCCTCGCCTTGCGCGAGTCCAGGCGTTCTAAATCGCGCAGGGCGTCATCCAGGGCCACCAGCTCCGGCGCCGCGGGCGCCGCGCCGTCTGCGTCCTCCAACGCGAGCAGGGCCTCGCCGCCGCCGCGCTTCTGCGCCCGGCGCCGGCGCGCCTCGTCCACCAGGATCCGGCGCATGAGAGACGCCGCCACGGCGAAGAAGTGCACCCGATCCTGCCACCGTACCTCGATGTCGACCAGGCGCAAATACGCCTCGTGCACCAGGGCCGTGGGCTGCAGCGTGATCGCCCCCTCGGACCTCATGTGACGGCGGGCCACCCGGCGCAGCTCCTCGAAGACGAGGGGCATCAGCCGGTCGAGGGCGTCCGGGTCGCCCCGCCGCCATTCGATCAGCAGGCGGGTGACGGGCGTAGGCTTTGGGTGAGGACTTGGCTCCATGGTGCTCCACCAGGGTCTACGAACGCGAGCCGCGCCCGTTTGAAAAATGACCCGCGAGCGGAGCCGGCGGCCTATTCGGCGGCCAGAGCCTCGATCTCCTGGGGCTCGAGGGCGCGGCCGTAGATCCGGATCTCGTCGAGGCGGCCGGCAAAGGCGTCGCGCCGGCCGGAGAAATTTCTCCCCACGGCGATCTCCCGGCTGGTCTCCACGGGCGAGCGTCGACGCCCGATATAGCGGCTGCGGTCGAGGCGGCCGTTCACGTAGAGCAGCAGACGCTCTCCGTCGAACGCTCCCACCAGGTGATGCCAGCGCCCGTCGGTGAGCACGGTCTGGCCCTCGAGCACCAGGTCGTCGACCCTCAAAAAGCCGCGTCCCTCGGGATCGAGATAAAGGTCCCAGCCGTCCTCGAGGGCGTCGCGCTTGTCGACGATCGCCTGCCAGCGGCCGGACTGGGTGGTCTGGAGCCAAGCCCCGGCGGTGAAGCTGTAGAGCTGATTCATCGGGCCGAGGGCGCCGCGCGACCTCGCCTCGTCGTCCACGCCATCAAACTCCAGGCCGCGGCCGCGCCAGCCCACCACCTGCCGCGGCGCGTTCTCCGGGCACGACGGGCCGAGGGCCGCCTCCGGGCCGGCGACGCCGGACCCAAAGCGGCACTGCGAGTCCTCGTCGAGAGTCCAGTGCAGCCACAGCCGGCGCTCTAGCTCCACCACCCCGGGCCTCCTGGGGCGCGGCGAGCCGTCGCCGAAGCGCAGGCCGTAGAGCCCGCCGAGATACTCGCGCACCCGCTGCTTTTCGCGCTCGAGAAGCTGTCGCTCGGCCACCAGCGCCATCGCGATCTCGCCCTCCATGGGCCTGGCGCGACCTACCGAGAGAAGATGACGGAACGAGAAGTCGCCCACCGCGATCACCTGGCGAGCGGTGACGTCCCAGCCGTCGACCAGCGCCCGCAGCCGGCCGCGGCCGTCGCGATGCACCTCGATCAGCTGCCATTCGCCGAGCCGCACCGCGCCGGCTTCGGCCACGGTGAGCGGCGGCGCCACCCCCAGGCGCAGCTGCAGGGAGTTGTCCGAGAGTCGGTGGGCCAGCTCGGCGCCGTCGCTGCCGAAATAGTAGAAATCGCCGCCGGCGGCGGCGCGCCGGGGCCTGACCAGCAGCATGACCGCAAACTCGTCGCCCACCGGCCCCACCTGCTGGCCCGCGGTGATCTCGAGGGTGCGCGCCTGCACCGTGCCGGGCCCGACCCGCACGCATGGATGGCCCCCCAGGCATTCGCTCACAAAGGCCGGCTTATCGCGATCGCTCTGGCCGAGCTCGCGCCCGGCCGTCCACTCGGGGGGATCGAAGCCGCCGCCCGCGCTCCCCGCCTCCGGCGCGAAGCTCGACTGATCGCGCCAGCGCCGCACGCAGCCCTCGGGAGCCTTTTCGAGATCGCAATACTGACGCTCCAGGGGCGCGCCGTCGCCCGCCGAAAAGCACTCCTCCGTGTCGCAGCTCACCACCTGGAGACCCTCCGTCGACTCGACGTAAAGGGCCAGGCCCGGCAGCTCAGCGGGGTGAAAGCCGGAGCGGGAATCGGACTCGGCGGCGAGGCCCGTGAGGGCGAGGAGAAGAAACAGCGTCACCGCCGGTAGTTTAGCCCGCGCTCCCGAGCGCCCGCGGCATCGGCTCCGGAATTGCACCGGTGCTAACCTCGGCGCCCACCTTTCAGTTTTTGACACGCGCGCGCTTTTCCCTGAAAAAGGAGGACATCATGCGCCCCCAAGCAGCTTTTCTGGCCCTCGCGGTCTTCGTGCTCGGCTTCACCTTCGGTCTCGAGGCCGGCAAGAACGACCGGGTCTCCCCGGAGCTCTTCAAGGATCAAGACCCCAAGGACGCCGCCGCCAACCTGCTCGATATGGCCCTTCGCCAGGCGGATGACGGCACCTGGGAGCGCATTTCCGTGGGCCGCATGCACTACCTCTCGGGCGACAAGGCCCGCGGACAGCAGATTTTCGACGGCATCACCAAGCGCGACGCCAGCGACTGGATTCGGCTCGGCCGCGTCTATTGGCAGGCCGGCGAGTGGGATCAGGCGCGCGACGCCTTCGAGCGCGTGCTGGAGCGAAATCCCAAGGACGAGGACTGGCTCGCAGAGATCGGCGCGTACTACAACCTCAAGGGCGAGCGGGCCAAGGCCGAGGAGCTGTTCGAGCGCTCGTTCGCCGAAGACCCGGACAACCTCAAGAACACCCTCGCCGCGGCCGGCTCCTACCTGGGCGTCGAGCGGCGCTGAGACCCGGCCGCCCTTCGGCGCGAGGCCGAGGCGCGATCAGGCGTCGGCCTCGTCCTCCTCGGTCACCTCGAGCATCAGATCTTCGAGCAGGTCGATCATGTGCAGGACCTCCTCGTCGCTCATCCTCTTGGACAGCTGCTTGACGAAGACCGAGATGCCCGACACCGCGGTTTTGAGACCGATCCGCGTCGCCTGGTTGGCCATCGTACCCAGGCCGAGCTTCTGC
Source organism: Acidobacteriota bacterium (assembly GCA_039027015.1). Taxonomy (GTDB): domain Bacteria; phylum Acidobacteriota; class Thermoanaerobaculia; order Multivoradales; family J023; genus JAUIJL01. The sequence goes on from JBCCLG010000055.1 coordinate 10,517, forward strand.
ACGGAGCCCAGGAAGTAATAGTCGAGACACGCCTCGGTGAGGCGGATCACCAGCTCGGCACCTTCCCGGCTGTACCGCGAAGGCCTCGGGGCGGCGCGTATCTTCTCCGCGGTCCGCTCGAAGTCCTCGGCGAGGTCGTCCGGCAGCGGCGACGCGATGTAGATCGTCTTCATCTCGGGGTTCCCTCGCGCGGCCCGGGGGCCTTCGGGCGAGGGCCTCTCGAGTCACTCTTTGTCGTCCTCATCGTTCCAGGCTACCCTAAGCCCCTCAGGCGATCCGAGCAAAAAGAAAATTCGATTGGCCAGCGTGAAACGCTTTGCCTGGCCTGAAACCACGACCGACGATGAAGTGAGGCTATGGAGAGACCCGAAGACCGATCCGGCGACAACCTCTACCCCGTGACCTTCTCCCAAGCCTTCGGAGACGTCGAGGTCCACCTCGACGTGCCCGCCGGGGTTTGGAACCCCACCCCCCACGGCGTGCATTTGGGCAAGATGCTGCTCGGCCTCGATTTCTCGGGCGAGCACGTGCTCGAGCTGGGCACCGGCTGCGGCATCCACGCGATCCTGCTGGCCCGCCAGGGCGCCGTGCGGCTGACCCTGACCGAGATCGACGCCGCGACCAACGAAAACGCCGCCCACAACCTCAGGAAAAACGGCGTCGATCTGCCGGTGACCTATCACGTGGCCGACTGGACCGCGGTTCCCGGCGCCTCCTACACCGGCGGCGCGCCCTGGGATGCGGTGGTGACCAACCCTCCGTTCGCCAAATCCGGCAAGCGCTTTCGCCGCTATTTCATCGAGACGCTGATTCTCGACGCGCACAAGCTGGTCAAGCCGGGCGGGCGGCTGGTGTTCATCCAGTCTTCCATGGCCGATATCCCGCGCTCCGTGCGCCTGATGGAGGAAAACGGCATGCGGGTGCGCATCGTGGGCGAGACCGACGGCCCGTTCCGCGACTATTACTACGAGGACGAGGCCTATATGCGGGAGATGGCCGCCATTCCCCACGGCTATCAGATGCGCGACGGTCAGCACTACGAGCGCCTGATCGTCTTCGAGGCCACGCTGCCCTGAATCGTCGCCGCCGCGGTCCGGGTCAGGCGAGCAGCTCCGCCGCGCCCGGGTCCTCCTCGAAGCCGACCAGAACGGGCTCGGGCCGCAGGCGGACGCCGAACGCGCCGGCGACGCCGCGCTGGATTTCCACCGCCCGCGCCACCAGGTCGCGGGCGCTCGCGCCGCCGCGGTTGACCAGCGCCAGGCAGTGCCGGGTGGACAGCCCGGCCGCGCCCTCGCCGTAGCCCTTGCCGAAGCCGGCCTCCTCGATCAGCCAGGCGGCCGGCAGCTTAACGCCGCCGCCCTCGGCCGCGTAGCGCGGCAGCTCGCGGCCGCGGCCGGCCGCCCGGGCCCGCCGCTCGACCTCCCGGGCCTGCTCCTCCGAGACCACGGGATTGACGAAAAAGGAGCCGGCGCTGCGGCGGTTGGGATCCTCTGCGTCGAGCACCATCGACTTCTCGCGGCGCAGCTCGAGCACCGCGTCGCGCACCGCCGCGAGGGGCGCCTCGGGGCCGCCCGGGCGCGCCGCGAGCCGGCGCCGCAGCTCGCCGTAGCGCGCTTCGCCAAAGCGGCGGCGGGGAAGCTCGAGGTCGATGGCGGTGACCACGTATCGGCCCCGCCACGCGCCCTTGAAGGCGCTCTGGCGGTAGCCGAAGCCGCACTCGGGGGCCGGCAGCACCGCGGAGCGAGCGGTCTCGCGGTCGACGGCGTGCACGCGCACCAGCCGCTCGGCGACCTCCTGACCGTACGCGCCGATATTCTGAATCGGCGCCGCGCCGCACCACCCCGGAATGCCCGCCAGGCATTCGAGGCCGCCCAGGCCCTCGGCCACCGCCAGATCCACCAGCTGCTGCCAGTCGGCGCCGGCGTCGGCGCGCAGCACCGCCGACTCGGCGCCCTTCTCCACCCGCTCGACGCGGCTCGAAAGCACCCTCAAGACCGCCCCCGGAAATCCACGATCGGCGATCAGAACGTTGGAGCCGCCGCCGAGCACCAGCAGAGGCAGCTCCCGGTCGCGGGCCCAGAGCACCGCGTCGCGCACGTCGGCCGCGTCCCGGCACTCGAGCATCCAGCGCGCCGGCCCTCCGACCTCAAGGGTGCAGTGCTGCGCCAAAGGCACCCGCTCACGTCTCGCGATGGCCATGGCGGCGCAAGGTATCATGGGGCCCGCGGGCCGAAGCCCCCTCACCAGATCGGCCACCGCCAGGGCGATGCTAGGCGCAAGGCTCCGGATGGTGGGAATCTCGAGCAGGCGCTGGCGGCAGCACGGGGGTGCAGCCCGGCGGGCTTTGCGGCAGCAAGGCCCGCCCGGCGCGGAGCTACTCCGCCCGGTTGAAGCTGACGTACTGCTCTCCGGATTCGCGCTCTATGCGGACGCCGCCGCCGGCGCCAAGCGGCCCGACATCTGCCCCGATGGATCGAATCTCAGGATGCCCTTCGATCTCGTAGTAGATGTTGGCGATCCCGAAGTGAAAAAGGATTTCACCCTCAAAGGCCCAGGACTCTTTGCCTTCCGAGAAGCGGCCGCGGATGATGTGCGTCTTACCCTCGACGGTGAGCTCCTTGGGGATTGTCCAGTCGAGGAAGCTTGCGACGATATCGCCCGATTCTTTGCGGACCCTCTCGACGAGGGCCGGCTGCAACGAGAAGCCGGACCCGTGCGCGGCGTCCTGCTCAAGGCCCAGGCCAGGCCCGGGAAGAATGCTGCATGTGTTGCCGTAGGTGCGGCAAAAGCAGACGGTTGTCAGGTAGAAGAAGCACCGCGACTCGCATCGAGACATGGAGAAATTCGGAATAGACCGCGTAAAGCAGTCCGTGCCGCGCAGTGAGTCGGCGCCGCATATGTAGCACCGCCGCTGAGCCTCTGTCTCATGGGCAAAAGCGCAGAGGGCAGTTAGAACGAAAGCAATGGCTGCAGCTCGAAGCTTCATGGAATCCACCCAGAGTTCATGAGTCGCCCTGTTTTTAATCAAATAATCTGCGCTCAGAATAACACAGAAGCCGCGCCATAAAAAAGTCAGAGATATTCTCTGGCCTCTCTTCTCATGCGGGTGCTTGGCTTGAGACGCCGCAGCTCAACCCTGATGCGCCTTCTCTCGCGGGGTGTAGAGCTAGGCCGGCCGCGCGTTGGGAGTTAGTCTAAGAAGCACCTCGGCGGGGATGTGGCG
>JBCCLG010000056.1:0-13697 GCA_039027015.1 Acidobacteriota bacterium
AGCAGCTCGACCCGACCCAGGCCCTGGGCGACTACTTCGAGACCTACGTAGAGCGAGACGTTCGCCAGCTGAGCGAGGTTCGCAACCTCGCAGCCTTCGAGCGCTTCGTGCGCCTGGTGGCGGGACGAGCCGGTCAGCTGGTCAACGCCAGCAGCCTCGGCAGCGACGCCGGCGTTTCCCACACCACGGCCAGCGAGTGGCTCAGCCTGCTAGAGGCAAGCTTCGTGATCTTCCGCCTGCCGCCGTATTTCGCCAACCTCAAGAAGCGCTTGGTGAAGTCGCCCAAGATCTACTTCATCGACGTGGGCCTCGCCGCCTATCTGCTGGGAATCGAAAGCCCCAGCCAGCTCTACAGCCACCCGCTGCGAGGAGCCCTCTTCGAAAACCTCGTGATCAGCGAGGCCGTCAAGATGCGCTACAACCAGGGCAAGAAGGCCAGCAACCTCTACTTCTACAGGGACTCCGGAGGCCTCGAAGTCGACCTCCTGATCAGCCGGGCACACGAGCTGCTGCCCGTAGAAATCAAATCATCCGCCACCCTCTCGAAGAGCTTCTTCCAGGGCCTGGGTAAGCTCACCGCCCTCCTAGAAGACCAGGTCCTAGGCCGCCTCCTGGTGCACGACGGAGACGCCACCTTCCAGCAGCGGGACACCACCGTGACCCACCCCAAAGCGTTCGTCAAAACCGCAAAGAGCCTTCTAGAAGCCTGACCCACACTCGAGCGCCTCGACTCCTCCCTTCGAGTCATCTTCCAGTCACCGGAAGGCTGCATCCCCAGGAGCGACCCAGACCGACAAGACCTCCCCTGCCTTTGCCTTCCTCAAGTCGTCGAAACAGCTGCCTACCCCCGGAGTGACCCAGACCCACGAGATCCGAAAAGACCTCGGTCTCCCGCCGCCTGCCTCCGTCTCCCCTCCGCCGCCTGCCGCCGTCTCCCCTCCGCCGCCTGCCTTGTACTTCTCCGAGCGCCGGAAAGGCCGCGACCTCCGGAGCGCCCCAGGCGGACGGGGATCCGAGCACGTCCCCGAGCAGTTCGAGCGAGTCGGCCCCATCTTTGGAGACGCCCGCGGCGCTACGAAACCAGGTGGGCACGCCAAGAATCGAGCTCTCGGGCGAACGCGACGCGGAGGAGAACCCACCACCTTGGCGGTCCCCAGCGGATCGGCGGATGGCCCAGCGAGTTCGAGGGGACGCGCGCAGGACCCCGGCCGCCGACAGCGAAGGACAGCCCCGCAGCGCCCCCGAGGCACGAGAAACCGTCGGCACGAGCAGCCCTCCCAAGAGCCATCCACCCAAGAAAGCCCGCCCACAAGCCCCGAAACCCAACAACCTCCAGGCCCGACCCTCGTAGAATGAAACCCGGCCAGCAAAGACGAGCCGAAACCCTGGAGAAACCATGCCCATCACCCACCCAAAGCCGCCCCACTGGCCGAGGGCCCCCCAAACGATCTGGGCCCTCCTGCCCATCCTCGCCCTAACCTCAGGATGCGCGAAGCCGGAGGCCGAGGCCAGCCCGGAAGACGACGCCCCGATCGCTCAGCTGGTAGCCGTCACCCAGGTCGACCTCGAGGAGTGGTTCGAGACCGTGGAGCTCACCGCCGAGCTGGTGCCCTGGGCCGCCGTCACCGTGGCCGCGGAGGTCGCCGGCCGGGTGATCGAGCTGCCGGTGGATCACGGCGACCGAGTGAGGAAGGGCGAGGCGATCGCCCGTCTCGACACCTCGGCCACCGAAGCCGAAAAGGCCCAGGCCGAAGCCCGCCTGCAGAGCGCCCGGGCCTCCCTGGAGCAGGCCCAGCGCGATCTCACCCGGGGCGAGAGCCTGAGCGACCGCGACTCCGGGATTCTCTCGGAGGACGACCTCGACCGCCTGCGCCTGGCGAAAAGCACCGGCGAGGCGGGAGTCGCCGAGGCCGAGGCCGCCCTGCTGAGGGTTGAGGAAACGCTGGCCCGCATGGTGATCAAAGCCCCGTTCGCGGGAACCGTGAGCGAGCGCCACGCCGAGGTGGGCAGCTGGCTCGCTCCGGGCACCCCGGTCGTCCGCCTGGTCGACTCCAGCCGCCTCAAGGCGCGCGGCGCGGCCAACCAGATCGACCGTCTGCGGGTGGGCCTCGAGGCGCCCGCGACCGTGAGCACCGACGCCCTGCCGGGCCAAGAATTCGCCGCCACCCTGCGCTACCTGGGCCAAGAAGCCGATCCCGCCACCGGCACCTACCTGGTGGAGGCGGAGGTACCCGCCGAGAGCGCCGAGAATCCCGAAGCGCGCCTGCTGCCCGGCATGCGCGGCAGCATGACCCTCGAGCTGGGCCGCCAAAGCGATCTCCTGGTGCCGAGAACCGCCCTGGTCTCGGGCGCCCTCTTCGTGATCGATGGCGGCACGGCCGTTCGAGTGGCGGTGGAGAGCGAGCCCATCGGCCCGGGCCGAGTGCGGGTCCTCTCAGGGCTCGAGCCCGGTCGCCAGGTCGTGGTGCAGGGCCAGCACCGACTGCGCGACGGCGCCGCCGTCGAAGTGCGGGAGAACCAGGAGGAGACGCCATGAATCCGGCCCGCTTCGCCATTCGCAACAGCGCCTTCGTCAACGCCTTCGTGATCGTGGTGATCGCCATTGGCGCCTACAGCCTGATCACCATGCCGCGGGAGCTGAACCCCAAGGTCAGCTTCAACTGGGCCTTCATCCTGGCGCCCTACCCGGGGGCGAGCCCCGAAGAAGTCGAGCGCCTGGTCTCCATACCGATTGAAGACGAGCTCGCCTCGGTGCAGGACGTCGACAACATCCTGACCCAGAGCGAGAACGGCCGCTCCTTCGTGTGGGTGAAATTCGACCCGATCGAAGACTCTGAATTCGAGCGTCGGCTGGAGGACGTGCGCACCCAGGTGGCGCGGGTCGAGCTGCCGGACGACGTGGAAGACGTCGAGATTCGCGAGTTCGACTCCTACGACTTCCAGCCCGTGGTGTCGGTGGCGATCTACGGCGACGCCCCGGACCGCACCCTCCACGACGTGGCGAGGCGGCTCGAGGAAGACCTGATCGACATCGACGGCATCGGCCGGGTCGAGACCTTCGGCAACCGGGAGCGCGCCATCCGCGTGGACTGCGATCCCCACCTTCTGGCCGCGAACGGCCTCGACCTGGTGGACGTGGAGGACGCCCTGCGCCTCGCCGATCGGAATCTGTCGGCGGGCGTTCTCAAGCTGGGCGATCAGGAGCTTCTGCTGCGCACCCGGGCCGAGCTCTCGGGGGTCGAAGACGTGGCGTCGGTGACCCTGCGCGCCGGCCAAAGCGGCCAGCGCCTGACCGTGGGCGACGTGGCCAGCGTGACCGACGGCTTCGAGGACTACGACTATAAATCGCGCTTCAACGGCCGGGCGGCGGTGACCGTCAACCTGACCAAGAACGAGCGCGGCAACACCCTCGAGATCGTGGAAGACGCGCGCGCCCTGATCGCCGACTGGCAGAGCCGGCTTCCGCCGGACGTCGAGCTGGAGATCTTCAACGACGAGTCGCTGATCGTGCGCGACACCCTGGCGGTGCTGCAGTCGAACGCCTCCTTGGGCCTGGTGCTGGTGGCGATCGGCCTGGTGCTCTTCGTGGGCTGGCGAGCCGCCATGTGCGCGGTGGTGGGCATTCCGGTGACCTTCCTGCTCGCCCTGGTCGCCCTCGACTGGACCGACCACAGCCTCAACGGCAGCACCCTCTTCGGCCTGATCCTGGTGATCGGCATGGTGGTGGACGACGCCATCGTGATCCTGGAGAACTCCTACCGACACCTGCAGCAGGGTAAATCGATCCGCGACGCCGCGGTCGACGGCGTGCGCGAAGTGGCCATGCCGGTCACCATCTCGACCCTGACCACCATGGCCGGCTTCCTGCCCCTGGTGCTGATGCCGGGCACCATGGGCAAATTCATGCGCATCATTCCGATCACCGTGGCCCTGGTGCTGGTGGCGTCGCTGATCGAGGCTTTCTTCATTCTGCCGAGCCATTTCGCCGAGTGGGTGCGGATCAAGAAAGAGCAGCAGAAGAGCGACCGGCTGGCGAAGCTCCAGGCGCTCTACGCTCGGGTGCTGCGCGCCATGCTGCGCCGCCGCTACCTGACGGCGGTTCTCTGCCTCCTCGCCCTGGTGGGCTCGGTCGCGCTGATTCCGCTGGTCGGCGTGTCGCTTTTTGCGGGCGACAAACTGTCGAATATCGGCATTCTGATCACCATGCCCGACGGCACCCGTCTCGAGGAAACCGAGCGGGTGATGAGCGAGATCGAGCAGATCGCGATGGCCAACCTGCCGGCCAGCGAGCTGGAGGGCGTGGCGTCGAACGCCGGGCTTCAGCAGCGCACGGAAGACTGGCAGAACGGCCCGCACCTCGGGCAGGTGCGGGTCGACGTGGTGGAGTCCAAGCTGCGCGAGCGCAGCCTGGACGAGATCGTGGCGCAGCTGCGCCGCGACACCGCCCATGTCCTGGGGCCCAAGACCCTCGAGTTCCAAACCGAAGACGGCGGTCCGCCGGCCGCTGAACCGGTGGAGCTGCTGGTCAAGGGGCCGGATCTCGAGACCATCGCCGAGGTCTCCCTGCTGCTGCAGGGCGAGCTCGAGGGCATGCCCGGAGTTTTCGACGTGCGCGACGACGGGCGCTCCCGCCAGCCGACCCTCGACGTGCTGGTGGACCGCGAGGAGGCCGCCCGGCGCGGCCTCGACGCCAACCGCATCGCCCGCTCGGTGCGCGCGGCCTTCGGCGGCGCCACCGCGGCCACCTACCGCGACGGCGATGAGGAGCTCGACGTCCTGGTGCGCCTGCCCGAGAGCTATCGCCAGCGTCTCGAAGACCTCTCGGCGATGCGCTTCACCACCCCTGCGGGGGAGAGCGTGCCGTTCCAGGCGGTGGCGAAGCTCGAGACCGGCGACAGCCCGCAGACCCTCTTCCGCCATGACCGCCAGCAGGCGATCACCGTGTTTGCGGACGTGGACGAAGGCCAGAACGACATCGGCACCGTCAACCGCGAGATCCGTGAATATTTCACCAGCATCAGCGCCGCCTACCCCGCGGTGCGTCTCGAGGACGGAGGCCAATTCCGCGAGTTCACCGAGGCCTTCAGCAGCCTGGTGGCCCTCTTTAGCTTCGGCCTGCTGCTCAACTTCATGCTGCTCACCGGCCAGTTCAAGAATTGGGCGCAGCCGTTCCTGATCCTGGCGGTGGTGCCCCTCTCCTTCACCGGCGCCATGGTCGGCCTGCTGGTGGCGTCGAGCCCGTTCTCGATCACGACCCTCTACGGCTTCGTGGCCTTGGCCGGCGTGGCGGTCAACGACTCGATCGTGCTGGTGGCCTTTGTCAACCAGCTGCGCCGCGAGGGCAAAGACCGCTGGGAGTCACTGGTGGAGGCCGGGCAGCTGCGCCTGCGGCCGATCCTGCTGACCTCGATCACCACCATCTTCGGCCTGCTGCCCATGGCCTTGGGACTGGCCGGCTCGTCGCTCACCTGGCAGCCGCTCGCCACCACCATCGTCGCGGGCCTGAGCGTCGCGACCTTCATCTGCCTGCTGGTCATCCCGTGCCTGCAGTCCATCATCGACGACGGCAAGCAGCTGCTCGGCCGAGTTCTCAGCCTCTCGAGCCGCGCGCCCGAGGAACCCGCGAGCGCTCCGGCGCCCGCTCCGGCGCCCGCGGTGACGCGTTCGGCGAACGCCTGAGGGGCGCTTTCGGAAGCCCGGAAATACAGCCTGAAACGCCGGATTCCGGTTTGGCGATCCCTCTCGCGTCGGCTATAATCGCGCGCTCCTAGCGCCTCTATGCGCCCAGCCCCTCTCACTCTGGGAACCCCTTCCTACCTACCTCCGTCGCTCGGAAGTCGCGCCTCCAGCCACCGAATCGGAAGACGCCGATCCGCCTCTCGGGGTGCTCCCAAACTCTCTCCTTCCACGACCAGAGACGATCCTCTCGGAGGACAGTCATGCCTGAGCAGCCCCAACCCGAAAACTCGACCGATGTCGAGGAAAAAGACGCCGCGGCCGAAGAAGCCGCTCCCGCCGAGAACCTGGCTGCCGCAGAGGATGCCGCGGAGGTGAGCGACTCAGCCGCCGAAGCCGCCGCCGAGGAGGCCCCGGCCGGCGCCGAAGATCCGGCGCCCGAGGAAGCCGTCGCGGAGGATGAAGCTGCCGCGGAGGTCGAAACCGAGCAAGCCGCGGCCGAGCAGGTCGCAGAAGCCGAGGCTCAGGCAGAGTCGGCCGATGCCGTCGCGGCGCCCGCTGGAGAGGCTGCTCCCGACGCAGTCCAGGAGGCAGGCGAGGTGCAGGCAGGCGAGGTCCAGGCGGCCGCGTCTGAGGAAGAGGCGCCGGCCCAGGAGGCTGCGGTAGACGCCGCGGCCGCCTCGGCCGAGAGCTCGGCCCAGGACGCGGAGCCTAAGGCTCAAGCAGAGGAAACCCAGGCAGAAGGGGTTCAGGAAGCCGAGGCCCAGCCCGTCGAGACCCAGGCCGCCGAGGAGGAGGCCGCAGAGGCCCAGACGGCCGCTGAGCCCGAGGCCAACGCCCCGGACGCTGCCGCGGCCGCGGAGGACCGGGAAGCCGGTGCCGCTGACGGCGAAGCCCAGAATGCTGAGGCCCAGAACGCTGAGGCCCAGGAAGTCGCTGCCGCCGACGGAGAAGCTGCCCAGGGCGAGGACGACTCTCAGAAGCCCGCGGGAGGTCTCGAAGACGAAAATATGCGCGAGCTGGTGGCCGCCAAAGAAGCCAAGCTTTCAGTGGCCGGCAAGGTCATCGGCTGGAATAAGGGCGGCTACCACGTGGCTATCGGCAAGGTGGCGGCCTTCTGCCCGGTCTCGCAGATCGAGATCGGCAACCCGCGCAGCCCCAAGAAATACCTCGATAAGGATTTCGACTTCCGAATCATCGAGATTCAGGATTCCGGACGCCGCGTGGTCGTTTCTCGAGCCGCGGCGCTCAAGGCCAAGCGCGCCGAAGAGGCCGCCAAGATCCGCGAGGTGCTCAAAGCCGGCGCCGTGCTCGATGGCCGGGTGAGCTCGATCACCGACTTCGGCGCCTTCGTCAACCTGGGCGGCGGCATCGAGGGCCTGGTGCACGTCTCGGAGATCAGCCGCCAGCGCGTCGAGCACGCCAAGGAAGTGCTCAACGTCGGCAAGAAGGTCAAGGTCCAGGTGCTCAAGGTCGAGAAGGGCGGCAAGCGCATCTCTCTCTCCATGAAGCGCCTCGAGGCCGACCCTTGGGACGGCGTTCAGGAACGCTTCCAGCCCGGCGGCGAGTTCAAGGGCACCATCACCCGCTCGACCGAGTTCGGCCTCTTTGTGGAGGTCGAGCCGGGGCTTGAGGGCCTGATCCACACCTCGCGCTTCCCGCTCGGCGCCAGCGCGGACGATGACGCCCTCAAGGTAGGGTCCGAGATCACCGGCTGGGTGCACGAGGTGGAGCGCAAGCGCCGGCGCCTGTCGCTTTCGCTGCGCCCGGTGGCCGAAGGAAATCCCTGGAAAGACGTGGGCGAGCGCTTCCCGGAAGGCGACATCGTCGAGGGCAAGGTCGAGCGCCTGGCAAAGTTCGGCGTCTTCGTGGAGCTGGAGCCCGGGCTGACCGGCCTGCTGCCGTTCGCGGTTCTGGGCGGCGGCATCTCCAATCCGAAGCGCCAGTTCCAGATCGGTAAAGAGATCAAGGTCAAGGTGCTTTCGGTCGACCCGTCCCGCAAGCGCATCTCGCTGGGCACCGAGGCCTCGAAGGCCGAAGGCAGCGACCAGGACTATAAGAACTATATGAAGAGCCAGCGCAAGGCCGAGTCGGACTCTGGCCTCGGAGCCCTGGCCCAGGCCTTCGCGAAGTTCCAGCAGCAGAACACGCCCTGACCGGGCCTTCCCGCCGATGGACAACGAGCCGCGCCCTCCCGAGAAAGAGGGGCGCGGCTCGTTTCTTTTGAGGAAGCGGCGTCGGGCTGGCGGTGAGCGCAAGGCGGGCCGCCGCCGAGACGTCGACTACCGCTCCGCGAGGGCTCTCCTGCGAGGCTCGCGCGCTCAGGCGAGCTTGGCAGCCACCAGATCCTCGACTTCGCCGCTCTCAGGGAAGCGGCCGAGACTATCCTTCGAAAAAATCAGGTGGTCGTTGAGCGCGACATCGAAGACGCCCCCTGAGCCCTTGATCAATTCCGTGTCGATCCCGTATTTCTCCTTGATCGAATCCGCCAGACCGGCGGCTTTCGGCAAGTAATTTCAAACCACGCAGTATCGGATGCTCATGCGAGCCATTTCACGTCTCCTTGGTCCTGACCTGGGGAAAAGCGGACTCAAATCTGGCGCTGCGGCCAACTTTTGGACTCTTTCACGCAATTCCAGGTATGATCTCTCGCCGTTGGGCGTACCATGCCCCGCCGCGAATTGCCATCTTCTCATGCGCGCTCAGCAATTCCTAAACGCCAGCAATCGCCCTTTGACGGCGCTCCTCGCGCTGCTGATCCTCCTCGTCGCCGCCCAGTCGGCCGGCGCCAAGAAGCCCGAGGACCCCGACGAGCTCTTCAACCCGTTCTTGGGGCCCGAATTCGCCCACTGGCTGGTCGGCCCGATCGTCGAGCTGGCCACCGAGAAAGAGGTTGAAGATTACCTGCTCCTGACCACCGACACCGAGGCCCAGGCGTTTCGCGAGGCGTTCTGGGCGAAGCGGAACGAGGGCACCAAGGTCTTCACCAAAAACCCGCAGCAGATCTTCGAGGAGCGCGCCCTCGAGGCGGACAAGCGCTACACCGAGGGTACCTACCCTGGCCGCCGCACCGACCGCGGCACGATTCTTATCGTGTACGGCGAACCCAAGGAGATCACCTTCGAGTCGCCGCGCAAGGTCGGGGACCCGCCCCTCGAGGTGTGGCGATACGACCGCGACGAGAAGGGCCTCGACACCAAGAAGCCGAAGAAGATGTACCGCTTCGTCGACCTGGGCGAAACGGTGATCCGCTACACCGGCCAGCGGCTTCCCGCCGACTTCGAGAGGCGCCTTCGTCAAAGGCGCCGCTTCTAAGCGGACGAGCGAGCGGCCCTCCAACACACCCTCCGGCTCTGCTCGCTCGCTCAGCTCAAAGAGAGAGCGCGAACGCACCGCACTGCGGCCGACACGGCGGAGCAGCGGAGGCCGGGCGCGGCTCGATAGAGCGCGGGACGCACGACGACTGCATAGGATAGGTTCATGGCACAACCGCGAGCTTTGCTCCGAGGTACCGGCATCTCGGTGGCCGCCAACCGGGTCGACAACGACATGCTGGCGCGCATTCTCGACACCAACGACGCGTGGGTGCAGGAGCGCAGCGGCATCGTGACCCGCTACTACGTAGACCCGGGCACGGGATCTTCGGTCCTCGGGGCCGAAGCCGCGCAGCGGGCCCTCGAGGCGGCGGATATGGACGCCTCCCAAGTCGACTACGTGGTGTGCGCGACCATGACGCCGGACCACTATTTCCCCGGCGGCGCCACCCTGATTCAGCACAGGCTGGGCATGGATCCTCTCCCCGTGCTCGATATTCGCCAGCAGTGCGCGGGCTTCGCCTACGGCCTTCAGCTGGTGGACTCGCTGATCGGCTCGGGCGCCGCGCGCACCGTTCTGCTGGTGGGCTGCGACGTCCACTCATGCCTGATGCCGTACAGCGATCTCGCCTGGGAGGTGCTCTACGGCCGCCAGCCCGGACCGCTTTCGGAGGAAGAATTCGCCCGCAACTCGAAATTCCGCCATCTCTACGTGCTCTTCGGCGACGCGGCTGGGGCCATGGTCTTCACCGCCCACGACGCCGACGACGGCCGCGGGCTGATCGGCTCGGCGCTCTACGGCGACGGCGGCCACAGGGAGATTCTCTACGTTCCCGGCGGTGGCTCGGCGTACCGACCCTGGGTCGACGCGGCGATGATCGAAAGCGGCGACACCGTGCCCTTTATGGACGGCCGGTCGGTCTTTAAGCTCGCCGTCACCCGCATGCCGCAGGTCACCCGCGAGGTTCTTGAAAATCACGGCCACGGCCTCGAAGACCTGGATCTCTTGATCATGCACCAGGCCAATCTGCGCATCAACGACGCGGCGCAGAAATCCCTCGGGCTGCCCGACGAGCGGGTCCACAACAACATTCAGAAGTACGGCAACACCACCTCCGCGACCCTGCCCCTGGCGTTCTTCGAGGCCCAGGAGGCCGGCAAGGCTCCCGAGGGTTCGCTGGTGGCCTTCACCGCCCTGGGAGCGGGGCTTCACTACGGCTCGGTTCTCATGCGGGTTTGATTGAACGATGCACAGCTTCGCTAGCGACAACAACAGCGGCGTTCATCCCGAGGTGATGCGCGCCCTCCTCGAGGCGGACGCGGACCACGCCCTCGCCTACGGCGACGACGGCTGGACGCGCCGCGCCGTGGAGGCGGTGCGCGGCGCCCTCGAGGCTCCCGACGCCGAAGTGCTCTTCGTCTACAACGGCACCGGCGCCAACGTGATCGCCCTCGGCACCCTCCTGCGCTCTCACGAGGCCACGATCTGCGCCGCCGGCGCTCACCTCGACGTGGACGAGTGCGGCGCGCCGGAGCGCATCGTGGGCGGCAAGCTGCTGCCGGTGGAGGCGCCCGGCGCCAAGCTGACGCCGGAGCTGGTGGAGACCCGCCGGGTGGGCCTGGGCGATCATCACCACGTGCAGCCGAAGCTGATCGCGATCACCCAGGCGAGCGAGCTGGGTCAGGTCTACACGCCGGGCGAGCTGCGCACTCTGACCGACTACGCCCATCAAAACGGACTTCTGGTCTTCATGGACGGCGCGCGCCTGGCCAACGCCGCCGCGTCCCTAGGCTGCTCGCTCGCTGAGGTCACCACCGAGGCTGGAGTCGACGCCGTGTCGGTGGGCGGCACCAAGAACGGTCTGATGTTCGGCGAGGCGCTCGTTTTTCTGCGCCCCGAGCAGGCCGGTCCGGCGCGCTTTCAGCGCAAGCAGACGACCCAGCTCGCCTCGAAGATGCGCTACCTCGGCGCCCAGTTCGAGGCTTACCTCAAAGACGATCTCTGGCGGCGCAATGCCGAGCAGGCCAACGCCATGGCCCGGCGGCTCGAGGCCGGCGCCCGCGAGCTGGGCCTCGAGCTGACGGAGAAGGTGGAGGCCAACGGCCTCTTCGTGCGCCTAGATCCTCGGGTTGCCGAACGGGTGCGCCAAAGCCACTTCTTCTACGACTGGAACCCGGCCCGCCAGGAGGTGCGCTGGATGTGCTCCTTCGACACCACCGAGACCGAGGTCGACGACTTTCTCGAGGCCCTCTCGGTGGCCCTCAAAGAGGCGAGCGCAGGCTGACCGGCGCCCCGGCCGACCTCGACCTTCTCTCTAGCTTCCGCCGTCTCCCTCACCCTCGCCGCCGCCCCGCAGCCGGGCGCGCGCGTGGTCGACGCTGCCCCGGGCCATCGCGCCCATGAGCCTCAAGGCGTTGACCGGCTTGGGGGGCGTCAGCTCGCCGGCCAGGTGGCGGCGCAGAGTCTCGCCGCGCCGCAGCTTGCCCGAGGAGGTGCGGGGCAGGGTGCCGGGCTCGAGGATCCGAACCTCTGAGAGCCGGAGGCCCGAGGCCGTGAGCACCGCCTGGCGGGCCGCTTCGGGCAGCGACTCGAGGTCCGCAGGCGCCGCGTTTTGGCCGCGCTCAAGAAAGAGAAGCACCCTCTCGGTATCGCCCTCGCCAGCGGTGGGGTCCTCCTGCTGCGCGGTCTCCGGCAAAGAGGAAGAGACCGCCACCGCGCAGCCGGCGCGCAGGCCGGGTAAGCCCTCCACAGCCTGCTCGACCTCCTCCGGCTGGTAGTTGCGGCCGCGCACGATCAGCAAATCCTTGGCGCGTCCGGTGAGGTACAGCTCGCCGCGCCACACGAAGCCCAGGTCGCCGGTATCGAGCCAGCCGTTCTGAAGCGCCCGGGCGGTGGCCTCCGGGCGATCGAGATAGCCGTCCATGACCGACGGCCCCCGCGCCATAACCCGCCCGATACGGCCCTCGCCGGCGGGCTTCCGATCGTCCCCGCGGCCCAAGATCTCAATCTCGGTGCCGGGCAGCGGACGCCCGACGCTGATCAGCTCGCGGCCCGCGCTGGCGTCCGTTCCCGCGACCTCGCGGGCGACGCCCTCGACCAAGCTCTGGCGATCGAATCGGCGCGCCTCGAAAGGCTGACTCAAGTCAGAGAAAGTGACGGCGAGGGTGGCCTCCGAAAGACCGTACACCGGAGTCAAAGCCCCGGGATGGAAGCCCCACGGCGCGAATCTCCGGGCGAAGGCGCGAAGCACGCCCGGCGAGACCGCCTCGGCGCCGTTGAGAGCCACGCGCCAGCGAGAGAGATCGAGGCTTCCCAGCTCCTCGTCACGGATCTTGGAGACGCAGAGGCCGTAGGCGAAGTTGGGGGCCACCGAGATGCTGGCTTCGTAGGCGGCGAGGGTGCGCAGCCAGATTGCCGGACGGGCGACGAAAACCTCGGGGCCTATCAGAGTCATCACGCTGCGGCGCTCGAGGGCCGGGAAGACGCAGCCGATGAGCCCCATGTCGTGGTAGAGCGGCAGCCAGGAGACGCCCGTGTGGCGCAGCTCCTCGGTATCGGTCAAGAAAGTGTTCAGCGCCTCAACCTGGGCCGACACGTGACGATGGCGCAGGGCGACGGGCTTGGGATCGACGGTGGTGCCGGAGGAGAACTGCACGAGGGCGTAATCCTCGGCGGAAGCCGGACGCTCGAGCTCGCCCTCACCCGCGGGCAGCTGCGAGAGCTTGAGGGCTCCCAGGGGTAAATTCGCCGCCAGGGCGGTGGGGCCCAAAAGGCGCATCACCCGGCCCGACGCCAGCAGCAGGCGGGCGGAGGCCGAGCCCAGCATGGCGGCGGTGCGGCGGTGATACTCGTCGAGTCGACCGAGACGCACCGGCGGATAGAGGGGTACCGGCACCGCCCCCGCCAGCAGGACGCCGAAGAACGCCTCAAAGAACTCCGCGCCCGTGGGATAGATCAGCGCCACCCGCTCGCCGGGACGCACGCCCAGGGCGTCGAGCGAGCCCGCGACTCGCCGGGCTCTGCCGTGCAGCTCGGACCAGGGCACCAGCTCGGCGCGCTCTCGGCGATCGACGAAGCGCAGGCCCGACTCCAGGCCCGAATCGTCCTCGGCGGCGCGGCGCAGCCACGAGACCAGGGTGGGGGAAGATCGAGAGCGGCGATTCATCGCGGCTCGCTTCGTCGGTGAGGCCTCAGGCGCCCGCCCTCTTGCGCTCGATCGTGTCGACCAGGTCGCCGAGGGTGAGGATCGCCTGCTCGTCCTCCTCGTCGAGGCAAACCGAATAGTGATCCTCCACCGCCATCGCCAGGGTCATCAGGCGGATCGAGTCGAGCTCCAGATCCTCGATCAGGCGCGTTTCGCGGTCGAGGTTGCCGGAAGACCCCAGCTCGCGGCGGGCGATCTGGCGCACGGTCTCGAGCGTCTCCGAGGCTGTTTCGGGCTTCTTCAAGGCGCGTCCTCGAGACTCGGAATGAGCGCGGCGCGTCCCTCGAGGGGCTCGTAGTAGGAGGCGGCTTCGGAAAGAGCCTTCTCCTCGACCCGGATGCGCGTGCGCAGCATGAAGAAATTGCCGATCGAGCCCGCCAGGGCGGTGACCCAGGCGGTATGCACCAGGGGCAGGGCCGCCACCTCGACGATCACCGCCAAATAGTTGGGGTGCCGTAAGAAGCGGTAAGGCCCGCCGGTGACCGGCGGCTCGCCCGGCACC
>JBCCLG010000057.1:0-13550 GCA_039027015.1 Acidobacteriota bacterium
GTGGTGGCGGCCGGCTCCCGAGGCGGGCTTTTCCACCTACACCTGCGACACGGCCTGGGGCGAGGTTCATCCCTGCGTGACGGCCGCCGCGTGCCTGGCCATAAGCGATGAGGAACTCGGCGCGAGGAGGGCGGAGCTGCGCGAATTTCTGGCTCGCTTTCAGGCCCCGGACGGCCGCTGGCCGGCCTATTGGTGGCGGACCCATCACTACAGCTCCTATCACCACCTGCTGCTGCTGCGCAGGCTCGGCTGGCTCGGCGATTTTCCGCTGCCTCCCCACGAGCCGGGCCCGGGCGCCACCGCCTTCGAGCTGGCCTGGGCGGCGGGCATCGCCCATCTGTGCGGCCGCGCCGAGGCCGCCGACTCTCTGCTCGAGGGCCTGCTGGAGCGCCAGCTCTGGGACGGCCGCTGGCCGGGCAGCCCGGAGCTGCGGGTGACCGACCCGGGCTGCCGCACGCCGTGGATCGATGCCGCCGGCGAGCTCTATGCCGATCACAGGGGCCTTCTCACCACGGCCAGCGCCCTGCAGGTTTTAACGCGGATTCTCCGCGACCGAGGGCGCTGACGCCCCCTTCCATCCTCAGACCCTTCACCCCATTCACGACCCGATCATCTCTCGACACCGCACTGCGAGGAGCTTCACCGTGACCGATCGACCCACTCTCTTCTTCAAACCCACCTGTCCGCCCTGCCGGTGGATGTCGAAACTGGCGGTGATCCTTTCCCTGGGCGTGATCCGCCGGGTCCCCATCGACTCTCAGGAGGCCGCGGCCCTCTATCGCAACTACCCGGACAAGGAGGGGCAGCTGATGCTTCAGGAGGGCACGCGGGTGACCTTCCAGCGCCGGGTCTTCGCCGCGGTGCCGAGAGTTATTCTGACCGCCGGCCCGCGTCTCCTGCTGAGCCGCTCGGGGAAGGCGTCATGACGCCGCACGGGCTGCTGCGGGATCCCGAGCTCGACGCGCGCTTCGCCCGCGAGGGCTATGCGGTGGTCGATCTCCTGGATGCCGCGCTGGTAGAGCGGCTGCGCTCGCTCTTCGGCGAGGTCGAGGCGCTCTATCAGGGGTCCTTCTCGGCCACCATGCTCGTGCCGGACCCCGCCCACAGGCGCGCCGTGAGCGAGGGTCTCCGGGAGCTCATGGAGCCGGCGATGGGCGGCCTCGCCGCGGACCTGCGCTCGGTTTTCTGGGGCTTTGTGAGCAAGATGCCGGCCGAGGGAGCCTCGTCCTCGGGGTCCTCTGCCGCCGCCATGCCCCTGCACCAGGACATCAGCCTGGTCGCCGAGGAGGAGCGGCCCGGTCTTTCGATCTGGGCGCCGCTGGTGGACGTCGATACCGCCAACGGCTGTCTGCAGGTCGTGCCCGGCAGCCACCTTTTAAACCGCGGGCCGCGGGCTCCGGGAACGCCCTTTCCGTGCCGGGAACTCGAGGCGCTGATTCGCGATCGCCACCTGCGCAACCTCGAGCTGCGCGCCGGCCAGGCGGTGGTGATGGACCACGCCACCTTCCACGGCTCGCCGCCCAACCGGGGCAGCGGGCCGAGGCCGGCGGTCGCCGGCATCCTGGCGCCCCCGGATCAGCCCCTGCGCTATTTCCATCGGCTCGATCCCGCGGCCGACTTCTCGCCCCTCGAGGCTTTTGAGGTCGACGAGCAGTTCTTCTTGAGCCACACCCTGGGCACCAGGCCCGAAGGGCTCGAGAGCCTGGGCACGGTGCCCGAGGCCTGCGCCTCGATCCGCGCCGAACAGCTCGCCGCTGTCACTCTCCTCAACTCCGTGCAGCACCCCTGAGAAAAGGCCTGAGAAATGTCCACCCGAATCACCACCGAAGGCAGCACTCTTCCCGCCAGCTCGCAGACCCCGTCGGTCCGGACCTTTCAAATCGATGCCGCGGGCCTCGGCGGCATCACCGAGAGCGTCAACCTCTATCGCGGCGACGTCACCGTGCCCTTGACCCTCGCCACGGTCAGAAGCCGCAGCGGCCTCGAGGCGTCGGCGACGCTCCTCGCCACCACGCCCGACCCCGACGAGGTCGATACCTGGAATCTCGAGGCTCCCACCGGCCTCCTGGGGCTCGGCTGGAAAATGGGCTTCGACTTCATCGCCCTCGACAATCAGGGCACCGCGGCGGCCAACGACGACGCCTTCTACCTGGTTTCAGAGGGCGGCTCCAACAGGCTCTTTCGCACCCGCAAGACGGCGGAGTTCGAGGAGTTCGAGCTGGAGCGCTTCGAGTATTGGCGCATTCGCTTCTACCCGGAGCGCGAGACCTGGGTGATCGTCAAGGAAGAGGGGAACCAGTACATCTTCGGCGGCGAGACGCCCGAGGACCCTGCCGGATCTCCCGTGCAGTACGGGGTGTGCTGGGGCGGCTCCCAGGGTAATTGGCTCGGCAGCAGCGTCGAGACCAGCGGCCAAAAGCGCTTCGCGATGGTGTGGAACCTCGCCCGCATCGTGAGTCCCTGGGGCGACGCGATCGAGATGGAGTACGAGAACGATCTGGTGCGCGTGGGCGCCTCCTCGGGGCTCGGCTACACCCGCGCCTCGAGGCTCAAGCGGGTGGTCGCGCCGGGCAGCCGCAGTCTCACCTACCGCTACGAAGAGAAGGTTCTCTCCCCGGAGGTTCGCGAATATCAAATCCCCAGGGAGGAGCCCGGCTCTCCGGACCTCCAGGCCTTTCAGAACCGGCTGGACACCAAATTCCTGGCCGCCCTCGAGGTGCGCAACGCGGACGACGCGGCCGCGGCCGCCGGCGAGCTGCTGATGAGCCTCCGCTTCGACTATGACCTGGTCAATATGTCGGCGGAGCACGGCGCGAGCCCGGACTTTTTCAAGCGCTACCTGCGGTCGGTGACCCTCGAGACGGCCGACGGTCTCGACCTGCCGAATTACGCCTTCGAATACTTCACCGACGCCGAGAGTCGCGCCGGGGGCGGCGAGGTGCATCGGGGCGCGCTCAAGCGCATCGTCTACCCCCAGGGCGGCACGGCCACCTACGGCTACGGGCTGACGGAGCTCGAGGGCACCGCCCTCACCCTCGACCTCGAGGTGCAGGGAACGCCGCGCGTTTTCTTCGGCCCCGACTACGCGGTGCTCGCCGAGATCGACGGCCAGCGCCAGGGCGTGGGCGTGCGGATCTTCTCGTGGAACGGCCTGTGGGTCGAGGCTCCCCAGCGCTACACGCTGCCGGAGAACGTCGACCTCGAGACCCTGGCGGTGCGCGCCGAGGAGGAGTTCTTCGCCCTGAGCTTCCACTCCCAGGCGCCCGACCGGCGACTCTTTTTCGGCCTGTTCCACAAGCAGTACGGCCGCTACGGGCAGTGGTTCATGGACGATCGGCTGACCGATGTGCCGATCGCCGCCGGCGGCCAGGGCGTGGTGGTCACGGGTCGCGATTTCGCGGTCGCCGTGGCCTCGGGCGGCGTCTTTCGGGCCCGCGTGTGGGACCCGCGCAGCAAGACCTGGCTCGACCGCAGCTCGCTGGTGAACCTCGCTCCCCAGGCGAGCTACGCCCTGGAGGCGAGCGGCGACTATTTCGCCCTCGCCAGCTGGCAGGAGAGCTCCAGGCGCGTCGCCCTCGAAATCTACTCCCGCGACCGCATGACCCTCGAGTTTGAGCGCGCGAGCCTGCAGCGCAGCACCCTCGACAGCGTCGAGTGGGACGAGGAAACGACGCCCTCGAATTTCTGGAGTCTCGGGGCCCAATACGCGGTCACCACCTACATGACCGCCAGGACCGAGGAGGAGATCACCTACAAGGTGGAGATCCAGCAGTGGGGCACCACCTTCGAGTCGCGAGTGGCGGTCGACCGCACCTATCGCGTGCCCGCCGAAACGCGCCTTCCCTTCAGCCAGAGCGTCGCCGCGGGCGGCGTGGTCGGCAACGCCGAGCACCTGTACCGCTACACCGGCACCCGCTGGATTGAGGCCGCGCTGCCGGTGCCCGGGGACGGCGAAGAGGACGTGCGCTTCGTCTACGGCGACGACGTCGCCATCGTCTCGAGTCCGGCGGGCTCGGCGTTGATGCTCTACGACCCCTTCCGCTCCCAGTGGACCCTGCGCCGCCAGGCCCAAAGCACCGGCGCCGGGCTGGCGCCCACCGCCGCCGGAGACTATTTTTCTGTGGATCAGCAGGTGCTGTACCGCACGAGCGGCGGCGACCTGGAGGCGGTGATGAATCTGCCGGCGACCGCGGTGCCCACGAGCCTCGCCAACCGCGCGCCGGAATTCTTGGCCTACGAAGACACGGGCAACGTCTTCGTGGCGGCGCTTTCGAACGGCGGCGCCGCGGCGGCGAGCCCGCTGCGCATCGCCAACCGAAAGATCGCCGTTTCTACAGACCTCCTGAGCCAGCCCGGCACCCTGCTGGTCGGCGGCGCGGCCTTCTTCACCTGGACGGGGGAGAGCTTCGATCGGCCCGCGCGCCTCACCCTGCACCACTACGTCCACCGGAAGGTGGAGGGCAGGCTTACCGCGCGGCCGATTCATACCCTCGAGGTCGACGACGGTGTGCCCGATCTCTACGGCAGCGAGAACGGCAGCCGCCGCAACGCGACCAGCTACTACTACGACACCGAGCGCGTCACGGTCACGCCCGACGGCAAAATCACCGAGTTCGCCGCGGCCACGGCGGTCTACGGCACGCTGCCGGAGCCGGGTTCAGGCGGCGGGCCGAGCTATCCGCCGCCCGAGGAAACGCCCTTCGGCCGCTCCGAGAAGCGCTTTCACAACAACCGCAGCCCCCAGGAGTCGCGGCTGGTGCCCGACGACTCCCTGCTCGGCAACGCCGCCGTCTACTACAGCTTCCTCTCGGGCCAGCTTTTTGACCAGACCGACTACGACGCCGAGGGCGCTCCGGTGGAGCGGCTGCTCAACGTGTACGACGTGGTGACCGACTTCGAGGCGCCGGGAGAAGCCGGAAGCCCCACGCCGATGATCGGCGGCACGGTCCAGCAGCGGCGGACCGAAACGAGCCGATTCGAGAGCGTTATCGAGCTCGAGTCGGCCGCGGCCGCCGAGGCCCTGGCCTTGGCCGACGAAGAGACGGGCGACCCTCGGGAGTCGCGAGCGACTCGCTTCTCGAGCGCCGCCCTTCCCAGGGAGCTGGTGTCGGCCCTCGCCGAGCGCGACGTTGAGGCCGGCGGCGGACGGCTGGTGCGCGCGATGAGCCACCGGCAGGGGCCGCGACGCTTCCACCTCTTCGCGGATCCCTCGGGGCTGACCTACCTGCCGGTCAGCGTCGATCGGGGCAGAGTCCAGAGCGCCACCGCCGTCACCCGGTCCGTGGAGTACGAGTACTCGAAGGCGACGGGTCTTCTGGTATCCGACGCCACCACCTCCTTCGACTCCCTCGGGCGCGAGAGCACCTGGAGGCGGCAGGTGTTCTACGCCTGGCAGGTGCCGGGTTACGAGGAGCTCGGCGAGCGCCACGTGATGTCGGCGGTGGCGCTGTCGGTGCGCTTTCACCAGCTGGCGGGGGAGGCCGCGCCCGGGCGAGCGGTGGATCTCGCGCTCACCACCCTGCGCCGCTGGCGCGAGGGATCCGATTCCGTCACTCCGTGGGCTCCCGACCGCACCTACTTCGCCACCGACGAGAGCGCCTACGACCCGGCTCGAGCGGTGCCCGCGCGCTTTGACGCCTGGGTCGAGGACTCCGCGGAGACCCCGGGGTGGCGGTGCGCGGGAAAGGTGACCGAGCGCGCGGCCAGCGGCGCGGTGCTCGAGGTGATCGATCCCGCGGGCAGCCCGACGACCTCGGTGCTCGACGCCTCAGGCACTCGCCGGCTGGCGGAATTCGCCAATGCCGATCTCCGGGAGTGCGGCTATCTGGGATTCGAGGCGTATGAAAACGATCGCGGCGGCTGGCGCCTTCAGGGCGGCGATCTCGCCTCGGCGATCGTCGAAGGCGACGCCCACACGGGGCTCCGCAGCCTGCGTCTCGAGCCGGGAGGCCCGCGCCTGGAGCGGCCGCTCTCCCTGCGCGCCGGCGTCCGCTACGTCCTGAGCTGCTGGGTCAAGACCGGGCCGGGCCTGGGGGACGCGCCGGCCCGCTGGCGGGTCGAGTCCGAGGGCGGCGGCCTCGCCGCCTCCGGCGACATCGCGCCCACGGGCGGCGAGTGGGCGCACCGCCACTTCGTGGTGCAGCTCGAGGGCGAAGGTCGCCTCGAGGTCACGGCGGCGGTGGAGAACCGGGCGGCCGAGGGCGGCCTGCTGCTCGACGACGTGTTCATCTCGCGCTTCGAGGGCTCCGCGGAGGCCAAGGTCTACCATCCGCGCTTTGGCGATACCGTGGCCACGCTCGGCCCCAACGGCGGCACCGTACGGGCGATTTACGACGGCTATCGCCGGGCTACCGGCGGCGTCGACGTGAGCGGCGAGGTCGACAAGATCTCCTCGATCTTTCTCGCCCGGCACCAAGATCCGTCGCTCAGTCCCCGCTCCCTGGGCGAAGTCCCCAACGCGGTGCTCGAAATCGCCGCTTCCGAGGGCGGCGCGGCGGCCGACCTGGTGCAGGGTGAGGACTGGGTTCGCGAGTGGCGCTGCCAAGATCTCGCCGGCTGGCGGGCCCGGAACGAGCGTCTCGTCTGCGCTTCGGGCGACAGCGCTCCCATCAGCTTTGTGCCCAGCGAGGGCTGGGACGACTACGGCGCGCGGGTGAGCGTGCACCTGCCCACCCCGGCGGACGGCGGAGCGCCGGCGCCGGGAGAGGGCCCGCTGGGTCTCGCCCTGGGCGAGGATCTGGCGGCCCTGTGGAGCGCGGAGGACGGCTGGACCGTGACCCTCGGCGGCGAGAAGATCGCCGCCCGCTCGCGCTTCGGGGAGGCGGGCTCGATCGGCACCGATTGGCTGCTCATGGCGCCCAAGGACCCTGTCGCCGGCACCACCTCGGTGTTCTTCTACGTCGACGGCGAGCTGGTCTTCTCCCGCCTGGGCGCGCCGGCGGTGCGCGGCGCCCTGACGCTGACGGCGCCGTCCCAAGCGGCGTTCAGCAACATCGCCACCTTCCGCAGGCCCCTGATCACGGTGAATAACCTCGACGGCGCGGCCAAGGAGTTCCAGAGCCAGGCCTTCGAGGGCGATGGCGTGGTGGTCACCGGCTCGGTCTACGACCCGATTGGCCGGCAGGCCGTTCAGGTCAAGGCGACCCGCGTGCCGGGGGCCGTTCCCGGCTATCGGCCCGACTACGTTCTCGGCTTCGACGCCGAGAGCGGCAGGCTCACCGGCCTGGCCAGCGACGCAAACCCCGAGGACGAGGGCTACCCGTACGCGCGCACCACCTTCCAGCGCACCGCGCAGTCGCTCAGCGATCGCTACGGCGCTCCGGGTCGGCGGCTCGCCATCCGAGGGTCTGACGAAAGCAGCCACGTCGCCCGCATGGAGTACCGCAACCACGTGAAGGGGCAGCTCGGCGGCGATCCCTTTCCGTCGAACGAGTACTTCGTCACTCAAATGAGCGACCCGAACGGCGACGTCTCCTGGACCCTGACCTCCAAAACCGATCAGGAAGTGGCCAAGGGCCGCGGCAGCGCCGAGACGGGCACCCTCGAGATGGTGCGCTACGTCTACGACGAGGCGGGACGCCTCAGCCGGGTGATCCCGCCCAAGGGGGTGGCCGCGCTGCACGCCGGCGAGGCGGATGCGGAGCGCTTCGAGACGCGCTTTGAGTACTCCTTCAGCGGCGAGACGATCCGCGAGATCACCCCGGACGCCGGCACTCGCCGGATCGTCCACGACGTTCTGGGGCGGATTCGCTTTTCCCAAAACGCCCGCGAGGCCGAAGCCGGGTTCGTGTCCTACTTTAAATACGACGCCCTCGGACGGGTTCTCGAGGAGGGCGTTCTTGAGCATGCCTGGAACAGGCAGGAACTGCGCGATAAGGCCCTGGGGGACCCGGCATGGCCCGGCGCCTCGCAGCCGCACTCGCCGCTTCGCCGCCACGAGTACGACGGCGACGGCAGCGACCCCAGCCAGTGGGGCCGCCTCACCCGCGCGACCGCTCTCGGTTTAGGGGGCGCCGTGGAGACGCAGCACAGCTTCCGCTACGACCTCGCGGGCAACGTTCTCGAGATGGCCCAGAGGAACCCGGATTTCGACGAAGCCGAGAGGACGATGCGTTTCGGCTACAACGCGACGGGTGCGCTCACCCGCATCGGCTATCCGGAGGGCAGCGAGGTCCCGGAGATCCACCGCGGCCTCGACAGCCTGGGGCGTCTGGCTCGCCTCGGCGTGCCTGAGGACCCGGAGGCCTTCGCGAGCTTCCGCTACAGCGCAGCGGGGAGCGTGAGCGCGGCGCAGCACCGGCTCGGCGCCGCCGGCTCGGTGGAGCGGCACTCGACCTACGTTTCGGCGGGCTGGCCCGAGTCGACGCGCTTCCTGCTTCCCGGCGGCCGCGAGGTCTTCGGCCAGCGCTTCTCCTACACCGAGGGCGGCTACGGCGACGACGGCTACTTCGACGGCAAGATCGCCAGCGTTCGGGTGTCGGGCGACGGCGAGGAGGCCACGATGCGCTATCGCTATGACTCGCTCTCCCGCCTCCAGGTGGCGGAAGACTCCGCCCACCCCGAACATAGCCTGGGGGTGGAGGAGCCGCTCACCTACGGCCTCAACGGCGATCTCGAGTCCGGCACGGTCCTGGGCCGCACCCGGAAATACCACTATGCCGAAGGCCGAGGGCGGCTCGAGCGCGTGAGCGAAGACGGAGAGACCGTCGACTCCTACAGCTACGACGCGAGCGGCGCCGTCACGGAGGCCTCGAGGCTCGATCTGCGGCGTCTCGAATACGAGCCCGGCACCGGCCGCACCCGCGAGATCGAGGTCGGTGAGAAGACCCCGAGCGGGCTCGCGGGCGCCGCGGTGTCCCTGCAGTATGACCCTCGAGGAGAGCGCTCGCTCAAGACCGTGCGCGGGCCCGCGGGCGAGCGCAGGGAGCGCCTCTACGTGCGCGACGGCGGCCAGTCGCTCTTTGAGCAGGTGCGCTCCACGGCCAAGGACGGCCAGAAGGAGTCGGAGTCGGTGCAGTACGTCTACGGGCCGGAGGGCTTGACCGCCTTCATCCGCGGCGGCCAGCGCTACACCGCCATCCGCGACAACCTCGGCTCGGTTCGCCGCGTGATCGATCAGGACGGCAACGTGGTGGCGTCCTACTCCTACACGGCGACGGGCGTCACCATCACCCGGGAGAACAGCTCCAAGCCCGACATTCTGGTCTATCGCTATTCCGGCCAGGAACACGACCCGGAAACCGGCCTCTACAACTTCCGCGCCCGCTTCTATGACCCCGAAATCGGTCGCTTTTACGAGATCGACCCCGCGCAAAAAGGCGCCTCTCCCTACCTCTATGGAGACAACAACCCCGTCAACATGGTCGACCCGGACGGCGAGGAGCCGATGTCGATCTTCCTCATCTCCGTTTTGATCGGCGCCGCGGTCGGCACCGCTGCGTCCATGATCACCTACGGAGCGACGCTCAACGGGAGCAAATTCAAGGCCGGTAAATTCTTCCTCTACGCGGTGGTCGGCGCCGTAGCCGGCGCCGCTGGAGGAGCCGCGGGCTATTACGGCGGCCTCGGGGTTGCCCTTGCCGCTGGAATCTCAGAGTCGACCACGATCGCCGCCGGCGTCGCGGTCGGAGCGGCAGGCGGAGTCGCCGATGGCCTGGTGTCCGGCACGATAGGCCACATCGGGGTCAGCCTGATCGAGGGGCAGCCGGTGAAGGACGGCCTGGGCCAGTCCCTAGGGATGGCGATTGGCCTCGGCGTAGCCGTCGGCGGATTGATGGGCGGCGCCCGGGCCGCCTGGGCAACCCAGAAAGGCGAGACCCTATTCAGCCGAAGCTCGAGCTTGACCGACAACCCGGCGGATTCCGTGACCGCGTCTGGAAATGTCGGCTCCAAGGCGGAAATCCTCACGGAGGCGGAAACCGTCGCCTCCGGGTCGCGAACATCCTCCGGAACAGCGGCGAACGCCTCCGAAAACGGTTCTGTCGTCAGCAACGGTGGAGGCGCTGCTGCAGACCCCCCGCCCGTTGCGGGCGGTACTCAGGTCACCGATGATCTCGTGAGCACCAGCAGCAGGGTCTCTCAAGATCTTCAGAGTTCCACGGGAGGAGGCGGCGGCGGAGCTCCTGGACCAGCCCCGACGGGAGGCATCCGGGCGGCCGCCGCCTCTCCGGGCTCGCTCTACTGCTCGACTTCGGTGCTCCCCCGCCTGAGGGTTCCGCTGGGGCCGGCTCACGTCTCCAATATGTTCGATGACGCGGGCGTCCCGCCGTTCCTGCAGGTCTCGAGGGCTCGGCGCGGCAGCATCGGCGGCGACTTCTACGGCCCCAAGCTGAGAAACGGCTGGCTGGACCTTCACGGCTATTGAAGAAGGGGTCGATCGATGACTTCCAACCAAACAGTCGCGGATCCCTATCCGCACTATGCCGACCTGCGCCGGCGCCGGCCGATCCACAAGACGCCCCAGGGACGGTGGATCGTCTCTCGCCACGGCCTCGCCGTCGCCCTTCTAGCCGACCCGCGCTGCGTCCACTGGGGGCGCGGCGGGGAGGGGGGCGGCGTCGAGAGATCCCTCGGCGCGGCGCTTCACGCCCTCGCGCCTGGCGGCCCGGCGCCCTATCGCCAGGCGGCGGGCAGGAGCTTCGTTCCCGGGAGCGGCCCGGCTGACGGGGCGCTTTGCCTGCTCGCGAAGCTCCGGGATCGGCCGGGCTTCGACCTGGTGAACGATTTCGCCCATCCCTTAACCTGCGGCGGCATGTGCAAAACCCTGGGCGTCCCCGACTCGGACCACGGGGAGTGGTCGCGGCGCCTCGCCCGGTCGGGCGGCTCCTATCTGCGGCTGATCGGCGCCGGTCCCGGCGAGGCCGGAGAGGATGAGGACGCCTGGCTGCTCGAGGCCCTGCGGGCGCTTGTCGAGAGCAAGAGGCGCTGCCCGGGGGACGATCTCACCAGCCGCCTGGTGGAGGCCGCCCGGAAGGCCGCGCCAGGCGCCGCCCGCGCGGAGAGCGACGGCTTCCTTCTCGATCTGATGCTGCTTCTCTTTTACGCGGGCCATCAGAATATGGTGAACTTTCTGGCCCTCGCGGCGCGCACCCTCATTCGCCACCCCGGCTTCGCCCGGCTCGTGCGCCTCCATCCCGATCGCCTGCCCGACGCGGTGCTCGAGCTGATGCGCTACGACAGCCCCGTGCAGTATCTGCCGCTCGTGGCCCGTGAGGCCCTCGAGGTCGAGGGGCAGCAGATCGAGCCCGGTGACGAGATCATGATCTGCGTGGGGGCGGCCAATCGTGATCCCGAGGTCTTCGAAGAGCCCGAGCGCCTCGATCTCGACCGGCGGCCGAGACAGCAGCTGAGCTTCGGCTGGGGACCCTCGCGCTGCCTGGGCGCCCAGCTGGCGATCCGCCGGGGGGCCTCAGCCCTGGGGGCGCTCCTGGCCGCCACCAAGAGCTTCAGCCTGACGGGCGAGCCCCTGCGCTGGCGCTCTCAGCCGGCCGTTCAGCGGGGCCTCGAGGCCCTTCCCTTAAGCGTCGTTTGGAGCGCGTGAGAGATGGCTGGCGCTGCCGCGCGCGGGGCGGATTTCACCGCGGCCTACGACGCCAAAATCCTCCATCCGGAGACCCGGGCGCTCTACGGCGGCGGCGACTTCTACAACGTGGGCGACTGGAGCCGCGGCGCCGCGAGTCTCGAAGAGGCCTGCGCCGATCTCGCGTATCGGCATCTCGATCTCGCCGAGGCCTCCCCGCGGGCGCCCGGGCGAATCCTCGACGTCGGCTGCGGGCTGGGGGCGGGCACCGCGCTGGTGGCGCGGGCTTTACCCGCCTCGCGGGTGACGGGAATCAACCTCTCGCGCCGCCAGGTCGAGCACGCGAGGAGCCGCTTTCCCGAGGCGGACTTCCGAGTCATGGACGCCGCCTCGCTGGATTTTGAAGACGGCAGTTTCGATCTGGTGCTGTCCGTGGAGGCGGCCTTTCATTTCGAGACGCGGGAGGCCTTCCTGGGCGAAGCGCGGCGCGTGCTGCGCCCCGGAGGCTGCCTGGTTTTGAGCGACATCCTCTATCGCACCACCCGCTGGATCGGTGGCTGGTCGGTGCCGGAGGCCAACCGCCTGCCGGATCTAGAGTCCTATCGCGCGCTCTGCCGTCGAGCGGGATTCGAGATCGCCGAGATGGAAGACGCGACGCGCGCGACCTGGCTGGGCTTCTGCCGGCACCTCGAGAGGCTAGACGGCGGCATGGCGGATTTCGCCCGGCGCCTCGAGCGCTCGGTGGACGTTTATTTACTCGCCAGGCTCGTTCGCCCCTGAAGAGGGGGGAGGAGCGGATCGAGCCGTGCAGGCCTCAACCGGCGGAAAGGACCCTCCCGAATCGGCTTCCGTGAGAGTCAGACGTCTATGAAGCCATCAGGCGAGAGTTCCCCCGAAGGGGCCTCCACAGAGTCGCCGTCCTCGGACCTGGCGGAGACCGCGGTCGACGGGCTGGCCGAGACGCTCGGGCCGGGCCGGGGAGCGCAGGCGACCGGGCGCCGCCGCCACGAGCCCGAGACCGCGCCGGCCCTGCTCTCGCCGGGCGTCCTGCTGGCCGGGCGCTACCGACTCGGCCCTCTTCTCGGCAGAGGAGGCATGAGCGAGGTTTATAGCGCCGAAGACGAAACCCTGGGCGGCGCGGTGGCCCTCAAAATCCTGCCCGATCTCTCGGCCGATCCGAGGCTTTGGGGTCTTCTTCGCTCTGAGGTGCGGATCGCCAGGCAGGTCACGCACCCCAACGTCTGCCGCGTGCACGATATCGACCAGCACGACGCGTTTCGTTTCCTGACCATGGAGCGGGTCGAGGGCGAGACTCTCTCAGGCCTTCTGTCGCGCTCCGATCCGCCGTCCATCCCGCGGGCGATCGACATCGCGACCCAGCTCTGCGACGGCCTGGGCGCCGTGCACGCCAAGGGGATCCTGCATCGCGATCTCAAGCCCGCCAACGTGATGCTCGACGGCGAGGGCAGGGTCAAGCTGACGGATTTCGGCCTTGCGGGCCTGGTGGGCGACGCTCTGCCCGGCGGCACCCCCGCCTACCTGGCGCCCGAGCTGTGGGCCGATCCGCACCCCACCGTCAGCAGCGAGCTCTACGCGCTGGGTCTCGTTCTCCACGAGCTGTTCACCTCCCGGCCCTCGCTTCGGGCCGGCTCCATGGCGGACTTTGCGCGCCTGCACCTCGAGGAGCAGCCCGTGCCGGTCGAGGTCCTGCGGCCGGAGGTGCCGACGCCGATAGCCGAAGTGATCGCGCGCTGTCTTGAAAAAGCGCCGGCCGCTCGGCCGCGAGGGGCCGCCGCCGTGGCCGCGGCCCTCACGGGCGACGAGATCCCGGCAGGCGGCGAGATCCCGGCCGGCGGCGCGCGGCGTCGCGTCTGGAGCGCGCCGAGTGTGCCGAGCGAGCCCTACCCGGTGCTGCTGCCCTATCGCCATCCCCAGCTCTTCGCCGGCCGCGAGGCGGAGATCGCCCGGCTGTGCGCGTGGCTCGAGCTGCCGCGGCCGATCGTCGGGCTTCAGGCGCCCTCGGGCACGGGCA
>JBCCLG010000058.1:0-13508 GCA_039027015.1 Acidobacteriota bacterium
GCCGGGCCAGGCGCCCAGGCTGGTGGAGGATCAGGTCACCTACCCGCTGAGCTCCAAGCTGCTGGCGGTGCCCGGGGCGCGCACCGTGCGCGGCTACTCGTTCTTCGGATCCTCCTTCGTTTACGTGATCTTCGAAGACGGCACCGACCTCTACTGGGCCCGCTCGCGGGTGCTCGAGTCGCTGGCGGGCCTCGTGGGCGAGCTGCCGGCGGGCATCGCGCCCCAGCTCGGGCCCGACGCCACCGGCGTCGGCTGGGCCTATCAATACGTTCTCAACTCCAAAGAGCGCTCGCTCGACGAGCTGCGCAGCCTGCAGGACTGGTATCTGCGCTACGGCCTCTCGTCGGTGGAGGGGGTGGCCGAGGTGGCGCCGATCGGCGGCTTCGTGCGCCAATACCAAGTCGAGATCGATCCGGTGCGCCTGCGCGCCTATGGCGTCACCCTGGGCGCGGTCCAGCAGGCGATCCGGGAGTCCAACGCCGAGGTGGGCGGGCGCCTTCTGGAGCTGGCCGAACGCGAGCTGATGGTGCGCGGACGCGGCTACCTGGGGGGCGTGGCGGATCTCGAGAGCGTGGTGCTCGAGGCCGGCGAGGGCGGCGTGCCGATTCTGCTGCGCGACGTGGCGAACGTGGGCGTCGGCCCGGAGATGCGCCGCGGCCTGGCCGACTGGAACGGCGAGGGAGAAACCGTGGGCGGCATCGTGGTGGTGCGCGCCGGCGCCGACGTGCGCGAAACCCTGGAGCGCGTCAAGGAGCGCCTCGGGGAGCTGCGGGAGGGCCTGCCCGATGACGTCGAGATCGAGGTCGCCTACGACCGAAGCGCGCTGATCGAGAGGGCCATCGCCACCCTCACCAGCACCCTGCTCGAGGAGCTGGTGGTGGTTTCGGTCCTGTGCGCGCTCTTTCTCCTCCACCTGCGCTCGGCGCTGGTGGCCATCGTGTCGATTCCGCTGTCGATTCTCCTCGCCCTCGGCGCCATGCGGCTGCAGGGCCTCGGCGCCGACATCATGTCGCTCGGCGGCATCGCCATCTCGATAGGCGTGCTGGTGGACGCGGCGATCATCATGGTGGAGAACGCCCATAAGCACGCCGAGCGAGCCGCGGGCCGGCTCAGCCACTTTGAAATCGTCCGCCGCTCGGCGCTCGAGGTGGGGCCGACCCTCTTTTTCACCCTGCTGATCCTCACGGTTTCCTTTCTGCCGGTCTTCACCCTCGAGAACCAGGAAGGCCGCCTGTTCAAGCCCTTGGCCTTGACCAAGACCTACACCATGGCCATCGCCTCGATCCTGGCGGTGACCGTGGTGCCGGTGCTCACGTTCTGGTTCGTGCGCGGCACCCTGCGCAGCGAGGGCAGCCACCCGATCTCGCGCCTGCTGATCTTTTTCTACACCCCGGTGCTTCGCCTGGCGCTGCGCTGGCGCTGGCTGGTGATCGCCGCGATGATCGGCGTTCTGGCTCTCACCGCCGTGCCGGCGGCGCGGCTCGGCTCGGAGTTCATGCCGCCCCTGTGGGAGGGCGATCTGCTTTATATGCCCACGACCCTGCCCGGGCTCTCGATCACCAAGGCCCGGGAGCTTCTCCAGCAGACCGATCGCATCCTGCGAACTTTTCCCGAGGTGGAGTCGGTGTTCGGCAAGATCGGACGCGCCGACACCGCCACCGACCCCGCGCCCCTCTCGATGATCGAGACCACCCTCCGCCTCAAGGACGAGAGCGAGTGGCGGCCGGGCCTGACCCGCGAGCGGCTGATCGCCGAGATGGATCGGGCGGTGCAGATTCCCGGCCTCACCAACTCGTGGACGCAGCCGATCCGGGCCAGGCTCGACATGCTCTCCACGGGAATCCGAACGCCGGTGGGCATCAAGATCGGCGGTCCGGATCTCAACACCCTGGAGCGCCTGGCGGTCGAGGTCGAGAGCGCGGTGACGGCGCTACCCGGAACCGCCTCCGCCTATGCCGAGAGGGTCATGGGAGGCAGCTACCTCGACTTCGAGGTCGATCGTCAGGCCGCCGCCCGCTTCGGGCTTCGGGTGAAGGACGTGCACGACGTGATCCGCTCGGCGGTGGGCGGCATGAACGTCTCCGAAACCGTCGAGGGCCTGGAGCGCTACCCGATCAGCGTGCGCTACCCCCGGGAGCTGCGCGACAGCCCAACGGCTCTCGGCGAGATTCTGGTGGCCACCCCTAGCGGCACGCAGGTGCCGCTGCGCCAGGTGGCCCGGCTGCGGCTCGAGGCGGGCCCGGCGGGCATCAAATCGGAGGACGCGCGCCCCAACGCCTGGGTCTACGTCGACGTGCGCGGCGAGGTCGATCTCGGCGCCTGGGTCGAAAGAGCCCGGCGCGAGGTTCAGGAGCGCGTCGAGCTGCCCGAGGGCTACACGCTCTACTGGTCGGGGCAGTACGAAAATCTGGCCCGCGCACGCTCCCGCCTGGCGCTGATCGTGCCGGTGACCCTGCTGCTGATCATCCTGATCCTCTACGCCCACACCCGCTCGATGGCCAAAACCCTGATCGTGCTCTCGGCGATCCCGTTCGCGCTGGTCGGCTCGATCTGGCTCCTCGACCTCTTGGACTATCGCGCCTCGGTGGCCGTGGCGGTGGGCATGATCGCCCTCGCCGGGCTGGCCGCCGAGAACGGCGTGGTCATGCTGCTCTACCTCGATCTGGCCTATGACGCAGCGCGTCGAGAGGGCCGGATGGTGACCTACGCCGACCTCGGGCGAGCGGTGGATCACGGCGCGGTGCGCCGCATCCGGCCCAAGATGATGACGGTGGCGGCCACCTTCTTCTCCCTGGTGCCGATTCTTTTCGCCACCGGCACCGGGTCCGACGTCATGCGCCGCATCGCCGCGCCCATGGTGGGCGGCGTGGTGACCTCCTTCCTGGCGATCCTGATCGTCTTCCCGGCTCTCTACTTCATCTGGCGAAGCTCGGGCCTCGAGAGCTCAGACCTCGACGCGCCCGAAGCCTCCCCACTGGCCGACCCACAAGACCCCTTGGCCGACCCACAAAACCCACCGGCCGACTCACAAGACCCATTGGCCGACTCACAGAACCCCTTGGCCGACCCACAAAAACCTTCGCGATCCTCGGAGCCTCCGGCGGATCGCTCCAGCTCTTCTTGAGGAGTTACCCATGCCAAAGCCCCTCACCCACGCCGCCTTGGCCCCCCTTCTGGGCCTCGTGGCTCTGCTCTTCTCGGCCGCGCCCGCGGGCGGCCAAGAGTCGCCCCTCCCCGCAAGCCCGGCACACGCGGCGCATTACCTCCAGGTGATCGAGCACTACAGCGCCGTTCGCCTGGCGCTGACCGAGGACCGCGTCACCGGCGTCGCCGAGCGCGGCGCCCGCATCCAAGAGCTGCTCCGGACGCTCGAGGATCGCGCCTCTCGGGAGGGCGGGCTCGGGCCCGAGCTTCGCCCCCTGATGCCGCTTCTTAGCGCCGCGGCCGCTGACCTGGCCGCAGCCTCGAGCCTCGAGGAAGCCCGCGACGCCTTCTACGGGATCTCTAAGCCGCTGGTGCGCTGGCGCAAGGCCGCCGACCCGCAGGCTCAGGGGCCTGAGGTCTACTACTGCTCCATGACCCGCCGCTCCTGGCTTCAGCCCGCGGGCGAGGTCGCCAACCCGTACCACGGCTCTTCGATGCTGCGCTGCGGCGAGAACGTCGGCGGCTGATCCCGCGCGTCCCGTCACGGGCTGCGGCGCGCTGATCCCTCCTCCTGCCATATTCATCACGTCGCCGAAGGATCGACGCGCCTAGGACGACAAACCCGGTGAGAGGAGGCCGACAGTCCCCCCTGGTTTGGTCTCCCTTCTCCTGAGCCCCGCTCTCCTCAGTTGTGTGTGTGTCGAAGGCCGGCGAGCCCGCGGGGGCTCGCCGGCCCTTCGTCCTGGACCTCAGCTCCCGCCCGAGGGCTGGGCGGCCGCGCCGAGAGCGTTCTTGAGCTGTTCGGCTACCCCCTTGAAGCGGCCGGACATCTGCATGGCCCACGGGCCCTCGCCGCTGCGCTTAAACGACACGACCTCCATCGCCTCGATGCTGATGCCGGCGGCGGTAGCCTGGTTGCGGGTCACCACGTGCACCTGGTCCGTTCCCTCGGCGACTTCGCCGATCACCTGGAGGCCGTCAAAGCTGACGCCGCCGGCCTGGGCCAAAACAGACTTCAGGAACGCCGCGAAGAAGTCGGGGTCGGAGAGAGCCTTGACCGATTCGACGGTGGCCTCCGGACCGAAGAAAATGCCGAAGAATTGACCGCGGGCCTCTTCCGGCAGCTCCAGGAGGAATGACATAGAGCCGCGGAACTCCGCGAGCGCCGCGGGGTCGAAGAGCTGGGCCGCGCCCTGGAAGTCCTCCTTCTGCAGGAGGCCGAAATACTTCTCGGCCAGCTCCGTGGCCGAGGGTGTCGTCTGCGCCTCGAGCGCCGGGGCGAGCGCCAGAAGCGCCAGAATGAGAGTCGTGTGTTTTAAAGCGCGGAGGGTCATGCCGTCGCTCCTGCAGGGTTGAGAGGATGGTTGGAAGGCGCGTGGACGCTAGCAGATCCAGCGCAGCCGCCGAGATCTTCAGTCCACAGTCGGCTCGGCCGACGGCAGCCCGGAATCGCTTGCCGCGGCTCCCGATTCCCCAGGCTCCGGGGCGCCGGCACCTGCGCTGGCGGTGTCGAGGCCCGCGGACCGCAGCGCGTCGGCCAGATGCTCGGCCGCGAGCCCATGGCCGGCGGCGGTCCAGTGCGGGTCATGCATGAAGTAGAGGGGCTCCCGGGCGCCAGACTCGGCGCCCGCCCGGCGAAAAACCGGCAGCAGATCGATCACCGGCACGCCGGCGCCCTCGGCCAGCTCCCTGAAGAAGCGGTTGGGCACCTCGGGATCCACGCTCGCGGGGTCCACGTCGATCGACTCCAGGGTGGCGGCCCAGCGTTCGGGGGAGAGCTGCAGCACGTCGGGAATCAGCATCACGGCGAGACCGAGCCCGCGCTCGCGGGAGATCCCGAGCAGGCGGTCGAAGGCTCGCCGGGTCGCCTCACGCCCCTCGGACACCAGCTCCGTGGGCTCGACAGCGTAGCTTTGCAGCGCGTCGCGTAGATAGGTCACCCGCCAAGGCTCGGGCAGGCCCAGCAGACCGCGCAGGCGCGACTGCAGCGACCACGGAATCGCGCTCTTGGCGAGCCGCGTGAGGTGGGTTTGATGCAGCAGTCGACGCGCCAGGGAGGGCCTGCTCTCCGCCGTTACCAGGCCCTCCTCCACCGTCACCTCGCGATGCTTGGGCGTGGCGTCGAGCAGATCGTTGCCGACAAAGACCCCGAGCACCAGGACGTCCGGCTCTAGAGCCTCGCCATAGGCCTCCAGCCAGTCGACGGTGTCCGGCAGGCCGTAGCCGGGAATTCCGCCGTTGACCCCCTCGAGGCCCAGGCGCTCGGCCGCGAGCTGGCTGACCGTCTCGCTGTGCTCAACCCCCCAGCCGAAGACGAAGGAATCGCCGATCACCATCAGCCGGCGGGCCTCTTCGCCGGGAACGGGGCCGCGCAGCCCCAGGGCGTTGATCTCGAGCCGCGTATCGAACTCGACGCCGTTCGAGACGCGGCCGGAGTAGCCGGGTCTCAGGCGATAGCGCCTGGGGGGATCGCCTTCGTACAGCCCGGGGGTGATCTCTTCCATGGGCTGGGGGCGCAGGATGCGCACCACGACTTCCGAGAAAATCAGGGTTGTGCCTAGGCTGACGGCGATCAGGAGGAGGCGGCCTAGAAGCTCGCCCTTGGAGATTTTCATGGCGGGCGATGTTACGTCACGGCCTGTTCTTTGCGAAGACTCTCCGATCTCTGGAGGCTGCTGCTGCATCGATGCCTCCGCTGCGGCGCCCGGGGTCCTGCGCGCGGATCCTCAAACTCGCGGGGGCTTCCGACTAGGCGCCGAAGACCGCCAAGGAGGTGGGGCGGTCTCCGATCCGAGTCTAGGCCCTAGATCGGGCGGCTCCTTCGAGCCCACCAGAATGCCCCGAGCGACTCCAGAGATGGGACCGACTGCTCACACAAATTCGGATCCGTGCTCGTGACCCCGGGCTTCTTGGACGCTCCGGCGCGCGCTGCCTTTGCCGAGGTCCGGAGTCGAAGCCTGAACGCTCCATCCGAGAACTGGCCGGCTATCGAACGCCGCGGGTCGGTCGGATCTGCCTTCGTGCTTGAAGAGAATGGGAAGGGTCAGGCCAGCGGCGCGCGCGAAGCCCGGAACGACTAGGAGGAGTCGACCGCCCTTGCTAGGGCCGCCTCGAAGCGCGCCGTGGCGGCGGTTACGATCTCCGGCGGGGCGCTCCTTGTGGAACCGGCCGTGAAGGGCGGAGCGGGGTCGTATTCGGTCACCAGCTGAATCATTTCCGCGCTGGAGCGCTGGCGCAGCTCGGAGACCAGGAAGAGCGCGGCGTCGAGGCCCGCGGATACGCCGGCGGCGGTCAGAATCGTGCCGTCGAGGTGATAGCGCTCCTCGCAATAGCTCGCTCCTGTTTTCTCGAGCAGCTCCCGGGCCGCCCAATGAGTGCAGGCGCGGCGGCCCGCTAGGAGCCCGGCGGCGCCCAGGATGAGGGAGCCGGTGCATACGGAGAAAGTCATGCGCGCCGAGTTGTGGACCCGGCGAACCCAGCTCAAAATCGCCGGGTTTTGGGCCGCGGCAAGGGTGCCCTCCACGCCGCCGCCCACCACCACCACGTCCGCCGAAGGCACCTCGTCGAGCGACCTGGAGGCCACCAGCGTCAGGCTGCCGCCGTCGTTGGTGACCGGACCGGGCTTCTCGGCGACGAAGAAGGTCTCCGCGCCGGGCAGCATGTGGAGAATCTCGTAGGGCCCGACCACGTCGAGGGAAGTGAATCCGGGATAAATCAGGAGGGCTACCGTTAGGTTTTCGCTCATCGCTGGCTGTCCTCATCGAGGGTTGTTGACTTGCCGGGTTGCGAGACTCGGGCCGCGAGGGCCGAGCTTTCAGGGGGTCGTGAAGCGCTGCCGGTACTGACCGGGCGTGACCTTGAGATGGCGCTTGAACAAACGCCGCAGAGCCCCCTCATGGGCGAGCCCGCAGCGCCGCGCGACGTGCGCAAGAGTCAGCTCGCGCGGGTCCTCGAGCAGCGATCGCGCGCGGTCGATGCGGGCCCTTTCCACCCATTTGGCCGGCGTCACGCCGGTTCTCTGCCGGAATACGCGGGAGAAGTGGCGGGGACTCAGGCAGACGCGCTGGGCCAGGGCCTCCACGGTGAGCGGCTCGTCCAGATGATCGACCATCCAGCCCAGAAGATCGCGCCAGGGGGCCCCCTCC
This sequence comes from Acidobacteriota bacterium, assembly GCA_039027015.1. GTDB lineage: Bacteria > Acidobacteriota > Thermoanaerobaculia > Multivoradales > J023 > JAUIJL01. The sequence continues at coordinate 7,290 of JBCCLG010000058.1, forward strand.
TCGCTCTGGGCCGCCAGGCGACTCGAGAATTGGCTCTGGCCGCCGGGGCGACGCAGGTAGATCACCAGGCCCCGGGCCACCCGCATGGCGACGGCGCGCCCCGCGTCCTCCTCCACCAGGGCCAGGGCGAGGTCCATCCCCGCGGTGACGCCCGCCGAGGTGTAGCAGCCGTCCTTCACGAAAATCGAATCCGGCTCGACCCGGACCTTCGGGAAAAGCCGGCCCAGCGCCGCGGCGGCCGCCCAGTGGGTCGTTGCCCGGCGACCCTCCAAAAGGCCCGCCTGGGCCAGGAGAAAGGTGCCCGTGCACACGGCGCCTAGACGCCGAACGCGGCCGTGCTGCCGGCCTACCCAGGAGACCCAGCGTTCGTTCTGAGTCGCCTCGCGCATGTCGCCGCCGGCGATCAGCAGCGTATCGATTCGCGGCGCCCCGGGCGCCTCCGCCTGCTGCAGGCTGCGGTCGGCCATCAGGGCGACGCCGCTCAAAGAGCGAATCGGGCGACCGGGATTGGGACTCAGGATCTCGAGGTCATAGAGCCGCGGCGAGCCCTGGCGCTCCAGAAGCTGATTAACCCCGGAGAAAACGTCGAGGGGCCCGACGACGTCGAGGGCCTGGCAGTCGGGCAGCGCCACCACGGCGACCCTCAGGCGCCCACGGGCGGCCGGCGCTGTGGGAGTCAGGTGGCGGGAGGAAACGTGCATCGCTGGGAGACGCTAACAACCGCCTCGCATGGCTGCAATGACGTAAATCATGCAAAAACGGACAAGCCGAACCTGAAGCCGCCTGAAGGTGCAGGGGCCTTCAGCGAATAGGCGGCAAGGCTCGGACTTAAGAGCAAAAACTCCTCAAACCCAGGTCGATAGAGTGCCTTGATGGAACCCTCGCCCACAGAGATTCCCACGAGCTGCCTCGGCTGCGGCGCCGAGCTCCTGGCCGACGCCGAATTCTGCCATCGATGCGGCCAGCGTATTCCGCGCGGCAGGCTGACCCTCGGCGGCCTGTGGCGCGAGCTGCCGGCGCGCGTTTTCAACCTCGAGAGGGGCCTGCTTCATACCTTTGTCGACTCCTGGCGGCGTCCGGGGCAGACAGCGCGCGACTACGTGCGCGGACGGCGCAGCCCCTTCGTGACGCCGTTCACGTACTTTTTGGTCGGCACGGCGATGCAGCTGCTGGCGGTCTTCCTGAACGGCGACCTGCTGAGACAGGAGGTTCGCCAGAACATCGAAAGCGAGGAGCGGGTCATCGAGCTTCTGGCAGAGCGGCTCGGGGACGATCCCGCGCGGCGCTTCAGCGAGCTTTATTTGGGGACGATCCGCCAGGCGTACACCTATCTCTTTCTGACCTGCATGAGCGTACCCTTCGCGCTCTTTATGAGAGGTTTCGGGCGCTGGCTCAAGCCGCGCTACAACCTCGCCGAGACGCTCGTCTTTTCGCTTTACACCACGGCGCAGCTGATTCTTGTGACGGGCCTGGCGGCCCTCGTGACGATGCGCTTTGGCAGCACCGTTCACCTAGCTTTCATGCTGACTTTCTACTTCGGCTACACCCCCTTTGCGGCCCGGGGCTTCTTCGAGGGCAGGGGGCGTCCGGTTCTCTTCGTGTGGATCGCGCTCGTCGCGGCCATGGCCACTTTCTTTCTCGCGCTGATCGCGCTCTTCGCGTTCGTGCTCTTCAGCCAACAACCTCCTTAGCGGCGATCGCCCGCGAGCTGAAGCCGCTCAGGGTCGCGGGCTCCAGATCTTGGTAGGACTTTTGCTCTACCTGATGCCCAACCCCCAAGATCGGGCATCAACAGGCGTACTCTCGGGGTTCTTCCCACCCTTCCCAGGGGAAAAACTCCCGGACCCGTAGCTTCTCCCGCCCCGCGCCGCGCGCTGTCCGGTCCTTCTCTTCGAGGCACTTCACCTGCGCACGAACTCCGAGGAGCCGACAGTGAACTTTCCCAACGCCGATCGACGCTCGTCTTTTCTTTTCATCGCGGCCTCGATCGGGGTCCTGCTGGCGCTGGCTCTGACGCCCGCCGCGGCCCGGGCCCAGACGCCCATGACTTCCGTGACGCCGTCCCTGCCCGCGGACGTCTTCGCGGGCGAGTCGTTTTGCTTCACGGCCTCGCTCAGCAACTCAGGCCCTCCCGGCTTCGGGCCCTATCTGCTGGTGGTCCTGCCGCCGGGGGTGAGCTTCGACTCCGCAGCGGCTCTCGGCGGCGGCTCCGGCTCGGTGATCGGAACCCTGGACCCGGCGGGCATGATCAACGACCCGATCTCTGGGAGCGCCATCACCGGACCGCCCGGCGGATCCCTGGTGCTGGTGACGATCCCGGTGGGCTCGGTGGTCGCGGGCGGCCCCCTCCTCGAGGTCGAGGTGTGCGCGACTCTAGACCCCGACGTCACGATCGGCGCCCCCCTCGACATCACGGTACTGCCGGGCTACGAGCTGGGGGATACCGCGACGGGCGACAACGGCTCGATCCTCGGCGCGCCGGTCACCGGCCAAGTCACCCCGGTGCTGGCCCTCGCGCAGAAGGCTCAGACCGCCCCCGAGGGCGAGCGTCCTCCCGGGGCCAGCTGGCCCTTTGAGTACGTGCTCTCCCTCGACGTCGCCAACGGCTCGACGGTCGACAACGTGACTCTCGAGGACGTTTTGCCGCCCGAGATTCAGTGGACCGGGGGCGCCATCACCGCGAACCCCGCGGGCTGCACCGTCACCGACCCCAGCGCGCCGCCGACCCCCGGCGGCACCGTGACGGTCGACTGCGGCTCGGTCACCGGCGCGTTGGGCGGCCCCGAGGTGGAGATCCGGATCCCCGTTTTCGCGACGGATCTCCTCGACGAGACGTCGTGCGACACCGCGACCCTCACCAACGCCGCCAGCGTCGACTTCGACTTCGCGGGCGCTGCCCAGCCCACTCAAACGGTGGACGACGGGGGCGTTCTCATCACCCACGCGGCCGTCCAGAAGCGGGCCGCGCCGGCGGCCCTCTCGCCGGGCGAAACCGTGACTTACACCCTCGACTTCCAGGTCACCGACTTCGATTCGGCCACGGATTTCGTGCTCACCGACGTCTTGCCCGATGGCACCACCTTCTCAGGGGGCGGCAGCCTGACCGTGGGCGGCCTGCCGGTGGCCATCACGCCCGCGGTGGTGACCGACTCTCCGGGCCCCGGCGAAACCACCCTGGTGTGGGATTTAGGCGCGGCGGCCGGCACCCTCGCCGCCGGCACCGGCGCAACGCTGAGCTATGAGGCCGTGGTCGATCAAACCTACAGCCCGGCGGGCGCCAACGCGGGCGCGCCGGTTCGCGCCGGCGATCCCCTGACCAACGCCGCCTCCCTCACCTTCGATCTCGCCGGCGGCGCCGCCGGCTGCGCCAACGGCACCTCCGCCACCGTGTCCGTGTTGCCGGTGGAGATCCGGAAAGAGCTGGTCGATCCCGTGCCCATACCCAGCCAGTTCATGCCGGGCGAGGCGGTGACGTTCCGCCTCTCCATGCAGGTTCCCTCGGGCGACGTACAGGGCGTGCGCTTCACGGATTTTCTGCCCCTGCCGGTCTTTGACGTCGCCGACTTCAGCGCCGCGACCGACGCCGTGCTGGCACCCACCGACTCGGGCGACTCGACGCCCGCGGTGTCGACGGACGCCGGCACCAACAGCGTGATCATCGACTGGGCGGACGTCACCGTGACGCCGACCCGCGCCGTTACTCTGGCCATCGATCTGACGCTCACGATCAGCGATCAACCCTTCGCCGACGGGCTCTCGCTCACCAACATCCTGCAGGCGACGAGCTCCAACACGCCGGGCGAGGTGCTGAGCGCCACGGAGCCCGTGCAGATCAACGTCGGAGCCCCGGTCCTGACGCTCGCCAAGGGCGTCTCGGCCACTTCCGGTCTCGGCGCGCTCACGCCGCCGCCCGCCCTGCCGGTGGATAGCGACCTCACCGGCGCCGACGCCGGCGACACGGTGACCTTCGTTTTGACCGCCGAGAATCTGGGCTCGGAGCCGGCGTTCCAGGTCACCTTCACCGATCCGCCGGTGGCCGAGCTCACCGGCTGCACCCTGGACTCCGTGACCGACGGCACTGGCGCGCCGATCGCCACCACGGGCGATTTGGCCAGCGGACTCCTCCTCGGCTCGCCCCTCGCCGCGAACGACGCCAATCCCGCGGGCGGCGGCGCGCCCTACTCCGCCGACACCGCGCTGGTCACCCTCACCTGCACCCTGGCGTCCGCGGTGCAGCCCGGCCAGTCGATCGTCAATACGGCGGACGTGGTGTGGGCGCCGACGGCGACCTCCACCGGCTTCTTCCCGCCGCTTGAGGACACCGCGAGCGCCACCGTGGCGCAGCCCGCAGTCGCCAAGCGGATCACCGGCGTCGTTCCCGGCTATCAGGCCGCGGCGCCCTTCACCAACAACGAGCCCGTGCACATCGGCGAGGTGGTGGAGTACACCGTCACGGTGGAGGTGCCCGAGGGCGTTTCGAGCAACGTCGTTCTCTTTGACCAGGTCGATCAAGGCCTGGGGATCGTGGCGGTCGATTCGATCACCGCGGGGGCGGGCCTCAGCACCGACGCGGCGGGCGGCTTTCCGGGCGTGGCGGCCAGCGCACTCATCGGCGCTGCCGGCGGCGCCGCGGTCAACCAGGATCGCCGACTGACCCTCAACTTCGGCACCGTGACCTCGCTCGCCGACAACGACGCCGGCAATCAGACCCTCACCGTCGTTTACCGCGCCGCGGTTCTCAACTCCACCAACAACAACCGCAACGACCGCCGCAACAACCGGGCCGACTGGCGCTACGACCGCGCCGGCGGCGGCACGCAGCAGGTGCGCGTCTCGGCCCCGAACGTGCGCATCCGCGAGGCCGAGATCGCCGCCTTCAAGGAGATCACCCCCGACGTGGGCGACGCCGGCGACACCCTGCGCGTCACGGTGGAAATCGGTCATACCGGGGCCTCGAACGCCGACGCCTTCGACCTGACGCTCGCGGACGCCCTGCCCGCCGGGCTCACCTTCGCCGGCGGCCTGGCGGTGGAGGCCGGCTGCAGCGCCCCGCCCACCACCGGCCCGAGCGAGTCGAGCGGCGTGATCAGCGCCTCGTGGCTGCGCTTTGACGACGGCGAGACCTGCGCCATCGGATTCGACGTCACCCTCGATCCCGGGGTGAGCGCCGGAGCTCGCCTGGAGAACTGCGCTCAGGCGGAATGGCAGAGCCTGCTGTCCACGGATCAGCCCGTGGCCACCGCGCCCTCCAACGCGCTTTCGGCGGAGCGCACCGGCGACCCCGCCGATCCGGGGGGAAGCGCCAATATCTATCGGAGCGAAGACTGCGCCGCGGTGAGCATCGCCGACGTGGCGGTGACCAAGACCCTCAGCTCTACCTCCGAAGCGCACACCGGGAGCGGCGAGGTGCGGCCCGGCGTCAGCGATCTGACCATCGGCGAAGAGCTGACCTTCGAGCTGATCGTGGTGCTGCCCGAGGGCTCGACGCCGCAGCTGGTGGTGACCGACTTTCTGCCCTTCGCCCCGGGCACCCTCGAGGCCACCGCCGCCCGGGTAGCCTTCACGGGCGGCCAGATCACCCTGCCCGGCCCGGCCAGCGTTTCTCTGGCGGACAACCAGCTGGCAGACGGCCTCGACGACACCGTGGTCGTCGACTTCGGCGGCCCCATCACGAACGCCGCCGACGGCAGTCTCGACGACGGCGACCGCATCCGCGTCGAGATCGACGCCGTGGTGGTCAACGCGGTCGGCAACGCCAGCGGCGACGAGATCACGAACTCCGCCCTGGTGCAGTTCGGTCCCGGTCTCGACGGCGGCGACACCCTCGACCTCGACCTGGTCGAGCCCTCCCTCAGCCTCTCCAAGGTCGGCGACCTGGCGGCCGGCGAGGCCGGCGACGCCGTCATCTTCACCCTCCGCATCGAGCATGCGCCGGGCTCCACCTCGGACGCCTTCGACGTGGAGCTGAGCGACGCTCTGCCGCCCGAGCTGAGCTTTGCGGGCTTCGTGGGCTCCGGCCTCGGCACCTGCACCGACACGCCGGATGCGGGGCCCTCGGAGGCCGCGGGCGTGATCGCGGCGAGCTGGAGCGGCCTGCCTCGCGGCGCGGTCTGCGAGATCGTCTTCGAGGCCATCCTGGACGTCTCCGTGATGCCCGGCCAGACGGTCGTCAACCTCGCGTCCCTCGATTGGCGGAGCCTCGACACCACCACCAACGCC
>JBCCLG010000059.1:0-13460 GCA_039027015.1 Acidobacteriota bacterium
CCGGGAGAGACATCTCCCGGAGAGCGGGCCACCGCGGTCACCACCGCTACTCGATGAACTGAATGCGGAAGTTCGACCAGCGCCAGCGCTCGGTCAACGACTCAACGAATCCGCCCGGCTGGCTGCCGAACTGGATGAAGGTGTAGTTGGTCGAGAGCGGGGGCGTGCTCTGCGGCAGGTTGATGGTGTCGCCCACCAGGAAGTTCCCTGCCATATCGCTGATCGTGTAAAGCACGACTTTCTCAACGGTGTCGTATTCGTAGTGGACCCGGTAGTTCTGGCCCGGCTGAACCGTCGGGCTACGGTAGGTCTCGACCCCGATCGGGTTGCCCAGCACACCGTTCGACTGGAAGACCGTCTGGCCGCGCGTGCCGCGGGTGTTGAGGTAGCCCAGCATGTCCTGCCAGCGGGTACCGTTGTTCAGCCAGAAGATGCAGTGGAAGCCGCTCGGGCGGCCCGGATCATAGCCCGCCACGAAGACCTCGAAGTCGGCCACGACCCTGCGGAAAGTCCGCTGGCTGCCCATCGGCATGTCGAACTGCCAGTTGCCGCAGCGGCGGCAGTCGAGGAAGGTACCGGGCAGCTCGAAGGTCACCGTGCCCGGGTCGGGATCGGGATCCGGGTCAGGGTCGGGATCCGGGTCGGGATCGGGATCCGGGTCAGGAGCGGCGGTAGCGTCGACGCAGGCGGCCTCGGCGCCGACCGAGAAAAGACCGAAGGCCGAGTAGGTCACCGCGACCGTGCCGCGGCCGTTGCCCGAGAAAATCCACTCGATCGAGCCGAAGTCGACCGGCAGCTGCAGGTCTTCGCCGGTCATCTCGAAGGCCACCGAATCCGTGGTCACCGAGATGGCCGAGATGAACTCGCCGGCCTCGTTGAAAATATTGCCCGACATGGTCGACGTGCTGTCGGGGGTGTCGAGGGCCAGCACCGCGAGGCGCGTGCCGCCGTCAAAGGTGCCGCCATCGAGAATGCGGTGGCTCCAGCGCCGGCACTCGGTATCGGAGAGGGGCATGAGCGCGCCGCCGTTGGCCGCCGCCGCGGCGCCGTTGACGCGGAAGTAGTCGCCCGACAAAACGCCCGCGGGCAGGTTGTCGCCCAAAGCCTCGAAGAGAACGGCGCCGGTCGCCACACCGCCGACGGCGGGCAGGCTCTGTACCGAGCGCAGATCTCTCGACAGCACGCCGTTGGCGGGGATCGTCTCCTCCGAGGTCGCGACGATGGTGCCGAGCGCCTCCATGTAGCTCACTCTCACGGTGACGGCCGAGTTGTGGTTGTTGCGCAGGGCGAAAAGGGTGGTCTCGCCATTCGGATTGTCGACTTCGGTGCGGAAGAACGGCAGAACGACCGCGGTCGAGCCAACAACCTTGGTAATGCGGGTTTGCGAGGCGGTCACGGGCTCCGTGACCGGGAGGATCTCGACCCTGACTTCGGCGAACGCCGGCAGGGTCCAAAGGACGGCCAGCAGGCACAGCTGGACGATCCTCGAGCGAGGTTGATGTGTCATCGGCGACCTCTCGGTTCGTGGTTCTGAAGCTCGCCGGTCGGCGAACTCATGAGGCGAAGGCCTCTAAGTATGCATCAATGCTGGGAAAACTGCACCCCTGTCGTTCGCGTCGGTCGGCGAGGCGGATCTATCCGCGAAGGCCGCTGACGCAAAAAGGCCTTCCGGCGAACCGGAAGGCCCTCCAATCGCTCGGCTCAGAAGCTCCGCAGGCCCTCTCGAAGGTCAGCGGAGGATCGTCGCAGAGGCGATCTTCAGGGATTTCGGAAGCTTAGCGTGTAGCTGCCGCTCCCCTGCCACGAGACCACCTTCCAGATGTAGTAACCCTGCTGGCCCCAGAAGGAGACGTGCTCTGAGGAGGTGCCCTCCAGCTCGGACCGGGCCACCCGGACCCAACGGCCCCACTGCCAGCGGAAGAGGTGGAGGTCAAAGTCGTGACCGTCACCCTCCAGCCAGCCCTCCAGATCACCGTGGCTCCAAAAGTAGTTGCCGTCCGGCTGGTAGTCGTAGTCTCCGGAGCCGCTCAGCCAACCCGAGTAGTCGTGGCAGTCGTGGCAGGACGACGAGCCGCGGTAGCCGAAGTTGACGTCGGTGCGGTCTTCGCCGCTGCCGAGATCGAAGGTCGCGAGGTTGGCGCTCGAGGTACCGTCGATATCGAAGGTCTGCTCGTCCAGCTCCGCCGGAAGAGTGTTGGCGATCACCTGGACCTGGTAGGCGTCGCCGGCCTCGAGATCGTTGAAGGTGTAGCGCCCGGCATCATCGGTCCAGGCCGTGGCCAGCAGAGTGCCTTCTCTCTTGAGCTCCACCTGAACGCCGGCAAGGCCGTTCGAGGGATCCTCGATGATGCCGTTGCCGTTCAGGTCTCTCCACACCACGCCGCCGATCGAGCCGAGGAAGACCTCGCCCTCGCACAGGGCCGCGATCTCGACCCAGTCGATGCAGAAGGCCTCGCCCCAGCCCTGGTAGGAGCCGGGAGCCAGGCGGAAGCGGACCACCGTGCGCTCGGAGGCAAAGGCGGAGATGTCGTAGCTGCGCTCCACCACCTGATAGCCGACGATGCCGTCCACGGTGTCGAGCACCGTGAAGGTTTCGCCGCCGTCGGTGGAGATCTCCACCAGGAAGGCGTCTTCGGCGTCGACCTTGTTGCTGGTCACGAAGTTGAAGGCCAGGCGGGCGGTCTCAATGCCCGCGAGGCTGACTTCGCGGGCGATGCTCGCCTCGCTGGCGGTCTCTTCGAGGTTGAAGGTCAGGAAGCCGCTGCCGGGGTCTACCCGCACGGCGCCCGCGGTCGGCCCGGCGCCCAGCGGATCCACCTCGAACCAGGCGGCGCTCCAGGCGTCGGGGCCGTCGTTATTCGAGAACGTGCGCTTGTCGAACTCATCGCGCACGGTCTTGCCGAGGCACTCGGCGCACTCCTTGACGATCTCGACGAAGTCGAGGCAGAAAAGCTCGTCGTGGCCGCCGTATTTGTTGGACACGCGGAAGCGCACCCGGGTGGTTTCGGTGGCGAAAGCGGTGATGTCGAAGACCCGTTCGGCCCTCACGAAACCGCTGATGCCGGTGATCACCTCGAGGGTGTTCCAGGTCACGCCGCCATCGGGCGAGACCTCGACGGTCACCGCGTCGTCGAAATCGACGCCGTGGCTGGTGACGAACTCGTAGCGCAGCAGCGCACGTCCGGCGTTGCTGAGGTCGGCCTCGCGGGCGACGCTCGGCTCGGCGCCGGTGTTCGGGTTGTCGTCGAGGGTCAGAAGGCCGTCATGGACCTGGACCTGCCCGGCACCGGGACCGTCGCTCAGCGGATCCTCTTCCACCCAGTCGGCGCTCCAGTCGAGGCTGCCGTCCTGGTTGCCGAAGGACGAGGTGGAGAAGTCGTCGCGGAAGGTGCCTTCCTCGCACTCGTCGGCCTGGGTGTAGCCGAAGTCGACCTCCAGCTGGTTCTCACCGGCCGCGACCGTTACCGTCGCGCGATCGGCGGTGGCGAGACCGTCGAAGTCGAAGGTCTGGGCGCCCGTGCCGGTCGGCAGGGTGGCCGGATCGACCGCCACGGTGTAGGTGCCGGGAGCGAGATCGGCGAATAGGTAGAGGCCGTCGGCGCCGGTCTGCTGACTCGCCACCTCGGTGCCGGCGCCGTCGAGCAGCCGCACCGTGACGAATTCGAGACCGGCCTCGCCGGAGTCCTGCACGCCGTCGCCGTCCAGATCGAGCCACACTCGATCGCCGATCGAGGCGGTCGGCTGGTAGCCGAAGTCGAGATCGAGACGGGAGTCGCTGGCCGAGACGGTCACGGTCGCCTGGTTGGGCGTCGCCAGGCCATCGAGATCGAAGGTCTGAACGCCGGCGCCAGCGGGCAGGGTCGAAGGATCGACGACCACGGTGTAGGAACCGGCGAGCAGCTGATCGAAGAGGTAGAGGCCGTCGGCGCCGGTGACGCCGCTGGCGACCGGATTCCCGGTCGCGGCGTCAAGCAGCTGCACGCTCACGCCCTCGAGCCCCGGCTCGCCGGCGTCCTGGACGCCGTCGGCGTCGAGGTCTGACCACAGACGATCGCCGATCGAGGCGCTCGGACGGTAGCCGAAGTCGAGCTCGAGGTTGGTCTCGCCAGCGCCGAGGGTCAAGGTCGCCGTGTTCGGCGTGGCGACGCCGTCGAAGTCCGCGGTCGGCGTGCGCAGATTCACGGGCAGCGAGTCGACGTCGACGGTCACGGTGTAGGTGCCTGGCGGCACGTTCTCGAAGAGGTAGAGACCGCTTGGATCGGTCACCTGGACGCCCACGAGATTTCCGCTCGCGTCGCGAAGCTCGACGGTGACGCCGCCGATCGGACCTTCGCCGCGGTCGACTTTCCCGTTGCCGTTCGTGTCCTGCCACACCAGATCGCCGATCGTGCCGCCGCAGTTGACCTCGTCGAGCACGGCGGCCAAAGCGTCGGCCAGGGAGGTCGTGTCGTTGGCGCGCAGAAGCGGCGTCGAGTTGTAGAAGGCGGCAAAAGCCAGCAGATCTTCGTAGAAGGTGTCTTCGCCCTCGATGGCGATCGGGAAGATCCGCGAGTCCGGGATCAGATCGCGCATCCTCTGGATCTCGCGCACGGTGTCGCCGAAGACCTGGCCGTCGTAGGTTCTGATCCCGCCGTTGAAGTTGCCGAGAAAGGCGATCTGCGTCCAGGGCAGGAAGTTGCCGCCGGCGTCGCGGATCGACAGGGGCAGGATCTCGGAGAACTGATATTCCCCGGCGCCGCGGCCCTCGCTATCGATATTCGGAGCGCCGTCCGTCAGCAGCACCACGAAGCGCCGCAGGTCGGTGCCGGCGGTGCTTTGCAGGAGGTCTGTGGTCAGGTCGAGGGCGATCGGCAGCGGCGTGTTGGCGTCGACGTCGATCGTCGAGGGGTCGATCGCCGCGGCCGCCGCGCTGACGGCGTCGAGGTCGGTGGTGAGCGGTGCGAGCACCTGGGCGCCCTGGGAAAGGTTGAAGGCCGGGTCCGAGAGCACCGAGCCGCGGAAGGCGACCAGCGCCGAGCGGGCGTTGGGGTAGCTCGCCGAGAGCAGGGCGTTGGTTTGGGCGATGGCGTCGGCCGCCGCCTCGAGCTTGGAGGGAAAGCCGGTGAAAGGCGCCACCATCGAGCCCGACGAATCGAGCAGATAGATCATGTCGACGTTGCGCTCCGACTGGCAGCCCACCGCCGGAGGAGGCGTCGGGGCCGGCACCTCGATGCGCCGGCACAGCTCGAAGTCGTCGAAGGCGCCGGTCAGGGTGGTGTCGGCGTCATAGGAAGACACCGACAACCCAACCTGGGCGGTGGCCGCCATCGGAATGGTGACCTGGCCCTGGGAGCGGCCACCGCGCGGGCGCAGGAAGCGGCTGCCGTCGGTCGACCAGCGGACGGTGAAGGTATCGCCTCTGCGGTCGATGGAGACGAAGAGCGGCAGGCTGAGATCGACCGGTGAAGAGGCCATCTCGAAGGCGTCTCCGGTCTCGTCACGGGCGTCGAACTGCAGCACCGTGGTGTTTAAGACCGGGTGGTCGACCACCAGCTTGACCATGACCCGCGCCGCCAGGGGATCGTCACTCTCGCGGACGACCAGGCCGAGTTTGCGGAAGTCGCCTCCCTGGTCGATCGGCGCGCCCGCCAGGGTGGCGGTGGCGCGGAAGTCGCCGCTGACGTTCTGAAAGAGGTAGGCGCCGTTGTCGGTGTCGTGGAAGAAGGTGGTGCCGTCGCCGGTGACCTCGAGGCGGCCGCCGACGATCTCGGCAGCGGCCTGATCGGCGTCGCCGATATTCGCCAGGCTCCACACGGGATCAAGATCAGGGCCGTCGAAGGCATCGACGCTGCAGGTCTCGGCGGCGCTCGAGCCGCCGGTGGACTTCTGGAAGGCGCCGCCGGTCGCAAAGCCGTCGAAGGAGCCCGAGACCGAAGCGCCGCTGCCGGCCTGGACGGTGGGGGGCGAAACCATGGCGTCGAGCAGGTCGCGGGCGTCGCCGCGGCCGGGCAGGACCACGCTGGAGGTCGCGGGCTGGACGTCGGAAAGGCCGACGGACGCGGCGCCGGTGGCCGCCTCAACGTCGAGGGTGACGATCTGGCCGCAGCCGACGGCGGTCTCGAACATGCGGCTGTAGGTCACCGCCTGCCCCCGGGTATCAGCGCCGTGGGCGAAGCTCACGTCGACCCAGAAGCTCTGCCCGCCGCGCACCAGCATGCGCTCGCCGAACGTCGACTGACCGACGGTGGAGACCGCCTGCACGCGAAAGGCTCCGTCGCCGACCGCCGCCGCCGCCACCAGACGAGCGTCGAGCACCTCGATCGGCTGCCCCTGCGGGTCGACCCACCTCACCTCGAGGACGCCGGCACACTCCTCGGCGCCTTCGAAGCGGTAGAGGTCGCGACCGGAGTCGAGCACCACGGTGGCTCTCAGGTCGAGATCGCCGCGCGGGTAGGTGGCGGAGGTCGGGCTGCCCACGGTCAGGCCGCCGACCGACTGCCCGCTGGCGTCGATCTGCTCACCGCCGGTCATCCCCTCGCTGGCGAGGAGAGCCAGCACCTCGCTGTCGGTGTTGGTCCAGGTCAGGGAGTCTTGAGCCCAGACGCTCCCCGGCGAGAACCAGGCGATCACGAGCAAGACACTGCTGAGAATCTTCGTCGCGGCGTTGTCCATCTTCGTCTCTCGAATATTTGATGGCGGACGACGGTCGCACTTGAATACCGTCGACGGCGGCCTCGGGCTATCGGTTATGAGGACCAATGAGTGGGGGCTGGCCTCCGCTGCCGTGCCATCTCAGTGTTTCACTGGGAAAATAAATGGAATACAGGGATTGTAGGACAAACGTGGACGTCGTCTCAACCTCTTGACTGACCCAGAACGCCGCATACGGACGATGCGACACGCCGAGGCCTCCCGGCCGGGGCGGGCTGGGTCGATTTCTCCCGTGCGCGATCGCGTGGCCTTAGAACGTTCTAAATCAAACGATCAAATGACTTACGATTATTACTGGGCGGCATCTGTAGCCCGAATCCGCCGCTTCGCGGGGGTCGCGGACAGGGCCTCAAGATTGACACGGACCTTTGTAGGACCGAGTCTTTACCCATCCTTTTTATGCTGACACGGCGCGGCGCGAATGCACGCTAAGAGAAATGAAAGATTATCGCCACGTGCGTATTTTTCGATGCTGCCTCGAGACTTTGCCAACCCGCGCGATCCGCAGCGGGGCCGAGCCCCTGGCGCACGCCCTACCGGGCGCCAACCAGGTTCCGCGCGAAGTCGGCGTAGCCCGCTGAGAAATGCGCTTTCGTATGGTGCTCCCGGGCGAAGGACCGGGCCTGTCGCGCGGTTTCCTCGAGCTCGCCGGGCGGGCGGGCTGAAAGCTCCTGGATCGCCCGGCGAATTCCCTCGACCGTCGCGTCCCGAAGAATGACGCCTGTCTGGGGCGAAACGTCGACGCTGGACTCGCGGGTGATGATCGGAATCATCCCTGCATGCATGCAGGTGAGAACGCTCGAGCCGCCGCCTTCGGAGCACGAGGGGTAGATCAAAGCTACGGTTCGGCGCGCCAGCTCGAGGAAATCTTGGGAGCCGACGTCGATCCAGCCCAGCGTTTCGATGTTCGGCGTCCGGTAGAGCTCGTCGAAGTAGGCGCGCTCGAAATCCGGCTCGCGGCGGATCGGCCCGCATACGGTGAGGTGATGCTCCGGAAGGCCCGCAAAGGCGTCGAGCACGAGGTCAAGCCCTTTATGTACCAGGCCCCCGCTGCCGAACCAGAGGTAGCGGCGGCGGGCGGGTCCCGCAAAGTCTTTGCCGCTCTGCCACGGATACTCAAAGGGCACCGAGATCGGAATCCGGTGGAGGGGCTTGCCCGCGAACTCGTACGTCTCGCGCGTGAACTCATTTCCCAGCAAAGTCGCGAGGTCCGAGGCCTCGATCTGGCGGTTCGGCGCCACCATCTTCTGCGGCTTGAGGGCGAATCCGCGCCGCTCCTCAAGGTCCGCCAGCCGCTTTTCCTGGGCCGGGTTATGAAAGGAAAAGTGCCCCGTATCGAGATGGGCGATCTTGAGAGCCGCGTCGGGAAGCAGAGGGGCCAGCCGCTCGAGATTCATGCGCACGTCGATCATCAGATCGTAGCTCTTCTCGGGCAGGAAACGGCCGTGGGTCCAGTGGATGGCGTTGACTCGAAAGCCCAGATCAACGAAGGTCTGCGCCATGGTCCAGGATTCCCAGAAGTGGGTGTGAGAGTAGGGAATCGCTTCGGGACCCGGCAGCAGGAAAGGGTCCACGATGTAGGAGAAGAGGACCTCACCCCGCGCCGGACCGGCGGGCTCGAGGGTGACGACCTGGCGGTCGACTCGGCGGATTCTGCGGGCGTATTTCGACACGATCCGCTGAAGCTCCGAACGGAGAAAGGCGGGGTCGAGGCGGTGGGTCAGGGGGGAACGCACGGTCGTGGATAGGTTCCGTAGTGGGGGCCCGGGCCTACTGAGCTGGGCTTGATGGAGGGCCGGAATGCTACACCGCCGAAATCCTGCGCTTCCGCCCTCCTCGAGATTCTCAAATCTGACTACATGGCTTTATCAGATCTGAACAGGGACCGTGACAAGCCTCATCGAATCCCGGTCCAACACCCCCTTTTTGACAAGCGCTTTACCGCCCTCGACTCCGCAACGCGACCTGAGGCCGGAGCCTGGCGCCTATCTTGCACGCGTGTCCCCACGATCTATTTCTAGTTGTTTCTTCGGCGCGACCTGCTGGTCTTGCCGGCTCTCCGCACAAGAGCCGGCTGTCCGGTCGCCGCCGCTGAAACGCTTGGTCTGCAGGTTAATCACAAGCAAGGAGTCAGAAGATGAGTCGTTCCCGCCTCTTCGGCGCCGCCATGGGTGGCGTTCTCTTGGCGAGCTCTGCCATTGCCGCCCCCCACGGCCACGGTCACCACGCTCACGATCACCGCAACTACGACGCCCGCGTCAGCCTTCAGAAGGCGGTCGCGGCCCAGCCGAGCGCCCTCCAGCAGCGCGCCGTCGACAGCCTTCGCGCCTCGGTGCAGGATCTCAACGTCGAGTTCTCCCAGCACACCGGCGCCCTCGCCAAGCTCTCAAGCCACACGGGCTATCTCACGGAAGCGCGCGACCTGCGCGCTACGCCGCTCGAGAACGGTTTGGCCTACGTGCAGGACAACCTCTCTGCCTTCGGCCTTATGGCCAGCGATCTGCAGAATTATGAAGTCACCGATGAGGTGTACTCGCAGGTCTCAGGCGCCACCCGCATCTACCTCCGCCAGACCCTCCAGGGCCTGCCGGTTTACAACGCTCAGCTCCACATCAACATCAATCGCGAAGGGCGCATCATCAGCGTTAACAACGCGTTCCTGCCGGCTCTTTCGAGCCGACGCGCCGCCATCGCGCCCAAGCTGAACGCCGCAGCAGCGGTGCTGGCCGCCTCCGACCAGGCAGGCCTCGGCATCAAGGACGTGCCGCGTACCCTCTCCACCCTCGCCCAGAGCGTCGAGCGCACCTCCCTCATCGACAATCGCGGCCTGGCCTTCAACGAGGTCAAGGCCCAGCTGATGTGGCTACCGGTGGGTAGCGACGTCAGGCTGGTCTGGAATTTTCAGATCGAGACCCTCGACAGCCAGCACTTCTACGACTTCACCGTCGATGCCGAGAGCGGCAAGGTGTGGACGCGCTTTGACTGGGTTGCGGACGACAGCTTCCGCGTTTATGAAACGCCCGTCGAAAGCCCCAACCACGTCTCGCCCCTGCCGCCTTCCGACGCCCGCACTCTGGTGGTGAACCCGGAAGACGCGACCGCTTCGCCCAACGACTGGTTCTCCGGCAACGGCATCATGGACGGCAACAACGTTCACGCCTGCGCCGACGCCAACGCCAACAACGGCTGCGACAGCGGCCAGCCGACCTGCTCAGGAGGCGTCTGCGACTTCCCCATCAACCTCAACGCAGCGCCGTCCGCCTCCCTCGACGCCGCGATCACCAACCTCTTCTACTGGAACAACATCATTCACGATGTGCAGTACCAGTACGGCTTTGACGAAGCCGGCGGCAACTTCCAGGAGAACAACTTCGGCCGCGGCGGCTCGGGCAGCGACTCGGTCAACGCCGACGCCCAGGACGGCTCGGGCAACTGCAACGCCAACTTCGGCACCCCTCCGGACGGCAGCAACCCGCGCATGCAGATGTTCACCTGCAACCGCGCCAATCCCAGCCGTGACGGCGACTACGACAACGGCGTGATCGTGCACGAATACGGCCACGGTATCTCCACTCGCCAGGTCGGCGGCCCGAGCAACTCCGGCTGCCTGAGCAACGCTCAGCAGGCCGGCGAGGGCTGGTCGGATCTGCTCGCGCTGATCTACACCCATGAGCCCGGCGATGCCGGCACCGACAAGCGCGGCATCGGAACCTACCTATTCGGCGAGTCGGCGAACGGCGACGGCATCCGCGATCTGCCGTACTCGACCTCCAGCTCGATCAACAACTGGACCTATGAGTCGATCATCGGCGCGGTGCGCCCCCACGGCGTCGGCTCCCGCTGGGCCCAGGTCGGTTGGGAGGTCTACTGGGCGCTGACCGACAAATACGGTTTCGAGGCGGACCTCGCGAACTTCAACATCAACGATGCGAACGAGGCCGGCAACAAGCGCGCCCTCTTCTACATCAACGAAGGCCTCAAGAACACCCGCTGCTCCCCGCACTTCGTCGACAACCGTGACGGCATCATCCAGGCCGCGACCGATAACTTTGGCGGCGCCGACGTATGCGACATCTGGCAGGCTTTCGCCGACTTCGGTCTCGGCACCAACGCCCAGCCCGGCAGCCGCAACGCCACCAGCCCGACCAACGGCTTCAGCGTCCCCGCATCCTGCTCCGGCGGCGGCGGCGGCGGCGGCGGTGGCGGCACCTGCGACGGCACCAACTGCATCGATTGGGACAGCACGGGAACCGTGTCGTACGCCGGCCAGGACAACTCCAGCAGCGTCACCGTTTCGAACGGCGGCGACACCATCACGCTGAACGCCAACACCTGGCGCCGCACCACCCAGACCTTCACCGTGACCGCCAATACGGTGATCGAGTTCGAGTTCAGCTCCACCAGCCAGGGCGAGATCCACGGCATAGGCTTCGACGAGGACAACGCCATCTCTTCGGATCGCGTGTTCAGGCTCTACGGCACCCAGAATTGGGGCATCGCCGACTTCGCCAACTACTCGGGCGGCACGGTGAGCTACTCCATTCCGGTGGGTCAGTTCTACACGGGCTCGAATATGTTCCTCGTGCTGGTCAACGATAAGGATGCCGGCGCCCTGACCAACAACTCGACGTTCACCAACGTGCGTGTCTTCGAGAGCGGCGGCAGCGGCGGCGGAAGCTGCGTGGTCGACGACGACTTCGAGGGCGGCGCGGCCGGCTGGAGCAACGCCGGCGGCAGCACCTGCACCACCGGTGCCTACGTTCTCGGCAACCCGAGCTCGCAGGCCTCGGGAGGGGTGACCACCCAGCCGAGCGGCTCGGCTTCGGGCACCACCTCGGTCTTCACGGCGACCAACACTTCGGCCGGTAATGCCGACGTGGACGGCGGGAACTGCATTCTGACCTCCCCGGCGTGGAACGTGCCTTCGGGCTCAACCCTGTCGTTCAACTACTTCCACGGCCAGCGTGACGGCGGCGACGATTCGGGCGACTTCTTCAACGTCCAATATCGCGTCAACGGCGGCTCCTGGACCTCCGTGGTGTCGAACGGCGACTCGGTCTCCAACGCCTCCTGGACGGCGGCTTCGACACCGGTACCGGCGGGCAGCATCGAGCTGCGCGTCCAGTGCTCCGACGGCAGCGGCCCCGGAGACATCATCGAGTGCGGTCTTGACGACGTGAGAATCTGTAACTGATCCCGCGACGCCGAGACTCGCTCTCGCAGAAAAGCCCCGCCAGCCGGCGGGGCTTTTTTATGCCCGCCTTGGGGAGAAACCCGCCCTCACAGGGCGAGTCGCCACTCTTCCTCCACCACCGGAACGCTCCAGTCCTGATGGGGAATGCGCTCGACCGCCTCAAAGCCCTGCCGCTCGTAGAGTCGACGAGCGGAGTGAAGGGACTCCAGCGTCGAGAGAACGACGCCGCGGTAGCCGCGCCGGCGGGCGAAGTCGAGGAAGGCCTCGAGCAGCAGCGTGCCCCCCCCCCGGCCCCTCGCGTGCGGCTCGACGAAAAAAAGCCGCAGCCGAGCCACCTCGCCGCGCTCGCGATCTTCCCCCTCGGCCACAAGCATGATGGAGCCGACCCTCTGACCTCGGTCCTCGGCGATCCACAGCCTCTCGCGCTGGGCGTTCTGATGCCTGGCGAACTCCCCCAGAATCCAGCCGACCAGCGCCTCGAAGGCGGGATCGAGGCCGTAGACCTGACCATAGAACTCCCCATGACGCTGCAGCACCCAGCCGAGATCGCCCGGTCCGTGCTCGCGCAGAGACGGGCCCGCGCTCGGCGGCTCCCCGAGAAGGCACCGAACGGTTTCGAGCGCCTCGACCAGGCGACGGCGACCGCCGGGATCCAGCGGACCCAGCATCTCGGCCATATGCGCGTCGGCGCGGGCGCTCAGCTGGGCGTGTAGCCGCAGTCCCGAGGCGCTCAAAAAGAGGAGGCGACGGCGACCGTCCTCGGAGCAGGGCCGCTTCTCGACCCAGCCGGCCCTCTCGAGGCCCGAGATCAGCCTGCTGACGTAGCCCGGATCCAAATCCAGAGCTCGCGAGATCTCCGAGGATGAAGGGCCCCCGAGGCTCTGGATCTCAAAGAGGAGGCGCGCAGAGGGCAGCGGGAGGTCAGACTCGATTTGCTCGAGCACGCCGATTCGCTGGGTGTAAAAGCGATTGAAGCGCCGGATCTGCTCGATCTCTGCGCTGAGGTCGCCCGGAGAAGGCGGGTTCATAGACATCGCAGGCTCTCCTCTCGCTGACATCTTCTTGTTGGCCGGGCACTCCGCGGACCGCCGGAGGACTCGGGCGCGCCCGGACCTCTCCATGCTCTCGGCACCTATATTATTGCTTTAGGCAACAGAATGGAATGCGCGTCGGATAGACGGGCCTTCGCAGTGACGATAGGGTCTTAGGAAAGCTCGGCTGCGGCTCGCGCGGCTTGGCGGCAAACCCAGAGAGGAAGGCAAGATGGAGTACGGAGCCTGGCGTTCCGCCGTGCTCGAGGGATCGAATCTCGACCTGGTCAAGGAGACCCTCGAAAGCGGAGGCTTACTGCGACTCTCAGGGCTCCCCGCCGCCGTATGGGCGGCTGCGGACGGCGTCAATCGGGCGTTGCCTAAAGACCGCCGGCGGCGTCTGGCGAAGATCGATCTCGAGGGCTGGGAGCCGACGGAGGGCGATCTGCTGGGCTTTGCCTACTACAGAGCCGCGCTCGCGGACCGAGAGCCCGACGCCGCGACCCTCGCACTGGCGGAAGGCCGAGGCCCCTTCCGCGCGGCCC
>JBCCLG010000060.1:0-13259 GCA_039027015.1 Acidobacteriota bacterium
ATCGCTGGCGAACACCCCGCGGAGGCCCTGACCGACCTGCTGCAAAGGCGCCTGCCGCTGCCGCCTACGGCGCGCGATCTGGTGGTGCTGCACCACGAGATCGAGGCCCGCTTCGAGGGCGGCGCCAGCCCGGGCAGGGAGCGCATCCTCTCGACCTTCGTCCACCACGGCGAGCCCGGAGGGCTGACCGCCATGGCGACCACGGTCGGGCTGCCGGCGGCGCTCGGCGCCCGCATGCTGCTCGACGGCAGGCTCGAGCGTCGCGGCTGCCTGTCGCCCACCGACGCCGACGTCTACCGCCCGGTGCTCGCCGCGCTGCGCGCCGAGGGCCTCGGCTTCGACGAGACGATCACCCGCCTGTGACGGGCCCTAGCTCCGCCGCCCATGAAAAAACGCAAGCGCTTCAAAAAGCAGGGCGGCAGGCGCCGCGGACGAGGCCCCTCCTCGGGGAGGAGACTGTCGAAGGTCGCCAGCGAGCTGAGCGGCGGCGATCTCGAGAGCTGGTCTGAATCCCTCGCGCCCCGCGAGAGCATCTCGGCGCCCGGCGATTCCCCCGAGTCTTCGCCCTTCACCCTCGACGACGAGAACGCGCGCCGGGGCCGGGTGACCGCTCTGGCCTCGGGCATGGCCTGGGTTCAGGAGGAGCCGGACGACGGGCCAGGCGAGGGAGAGCCGCTAGCGCCGGGAACCCCCGCCGATGCCACCGACGCCGCCGCCGTGCGCTGCCAGCTGCCTTCGGCGATCGCCCGCGAGCAGAAGCACGCCGTGGCGGTGGGCGACCGCGTGCGCTTCGCCGAGCATGGCGCGCAGCACCGCGTGCTCGAGGTTTTGCCCCGGGATACCTTCTTAGCGCGCCCTGATCCCCTGAATCCCCGGCATCAGCGGGTGGTGGCGGCCAACGTGGATCTGGTGGTCCACCTCGCCTCGGTCAAGACGCCGCCCCTGCGCCCGGCCCTCATCGATCGTTACCTGATCGCCGTGCAGCTCGGCGGCGCCGGCGCCCTGCTGGTGGTCAACAAGGTCGATCTGCTGAGGGACGAGGAGCGCGAGAGCGAGCTGGCGTGTCTCGAGGGCTACCGCGACATGGTGCCCATCCTGCTCTGCTCCACCGTCACCGGCGAGGGACTCGAGGAGCTCAGGGCGCGGCTGGCGGGCCGAACGTCGGTGGTGGTGGGCCACAGCGGCGTCGGCAAATCCTCGCTGATCAACGCCCTCGACGCGTCGATCGACGCCGCCGTCGGCGCCGTCTCCAAGGCCCTCGGCGTCGGACGCCACACCACCACGGGCTCGAACCTCTACAGCCTCGCCGGCGGTGAGATCCGGCTGATCGACACCCCGGGGATTCGGGAGTTCGGCCTGTGGGACCTCGACGCGCCCTCCCTGCCCGCCTATTTCCCGGACTTTGAAGAGCACGCGCCCGCCTGCCGCTTCCGCAACTGCACCCACAGCCACGAGCCGCGCTGCGCGGTGCGCGCGGCGGTGGAGGCGGGCGAGATTCCCGAGGCCCGGCACGCCACCTACCTCCGCATCCTGGCTTCCCTGGGCGAGCGGTGAGCGGCGGCGCCTCAAGATTCCCGCGGCTTTGCCCGATCTCCGCCTTCTTCGCCGCTCGAGCGTGAGGTAGATTTTCGCAATGCACGAACCCGAAAAAGGCTCGATCGCCCTCGTCGACGACGAGGAGAACATCCGCGAAACCGTGGGCTACGCCCTGCGCCGAGAGGGCTACCGGGTGGAGACCTTCGCCGACGGCGCGGCGGCGTGGGCGAAGCTCGAGGAGCGACCGACGGACGTGGCCGTTCTCGACATCATGATGCCGCGCATGGACGGCCTCGAGCTGTGCCGACGGCTGCGGGGCCTTTCGGAGACGCTGCCGATCATCTTCCTCACCTCCCGCGACGAGGAGTTCGACCGCGTGCTGGGTCTCGAGCTCGGGGCCGACGACTACCTCTGCAAGCCCTTCTCCATGCGCGAGCTGATCGCCCGCATCAAGGTCCTCTTCAGGCGCCTGGCCCTGACCCACGGCGCCGGTCGCGACTCCGACGAAGAGCTGCTCGCGGTGGGGGATCTCCGGCTCGACCTGCGACGCTACACCGCCTTCTGGCGCGATCAGCCGGTGCAGCTGACGGTCACCGAATTCCTGATTCTGCAGGCCCTGGCTCGCCACCCCGGGCACGTCAAGACCCGCCAGCAGCTGATGCAGGAGGGCTATCCCCACGACACCTACGTCAGCGATCGCACAATCGACTCCCACATCAAGCGCCTGCGCCGCAAGATGACGAGCCTCGACCCCGAATTCGACACCATCGAGACGGTCTACGGCCTCGGCTATCGCTACAGCCAGGCGGAGTGAGCGCAACCCCGGGTGCGAAAACTCCTGCGCCTGTGCTCGCGCATCTCGATCCGCCTGCTGGCGTTCAATGCCCTGCTGCTCTTCCTGCCGGCGGCGGGCCTCCTCTCGCTGGCAGCCTCTGAAAAGCAGCTGCTCAAGTGGCAGGAGCGCTCGATGGTGCAGCAGGGGCGCCTTCTGGCCGCCTCCCTGGGCGGTCACGGGCCGCTCACCGCGGAAGCGTCCGAGGCGATTCTGATCAACATGCGCCGCGAATTCGACGCCCGCCTGCGGGTGGTGGCGCCGGATTTCAACCTCCTCGCGGACTCGAGCCGCCTAGGGCCTCTCCTCGATCCCGAAGCCCAGGAGCCAGCCGCCCCGGAGCTGCGGGAAACGCCGGTCTACCGGCTTGGCAACTGGGCCTATCAGCTCTACGCCCGCATCTTCCTGCCGCCCGAACCGCCGCGACGCGACGCCGGCTACTACGACACCGGTCGCAAGCTGGTGGTGCCGGAGGTCGAAACCGCGCTGGTCGGCGGCTACGGCGCCACCAGCCGCAAAACGCCCGGGGAGCGCTCGCTCACCCTCTACTGCGCCCTGCCGGTTTTTTCAGGGGACGAGGTCGTGGGAGCGGTTCTGGTCTCGAAGTCCACCTACCAGGTGCTCGAGGCGATCCACGAGCTGAGGCTGGTGAATTTCAATCTGATTCTGGCGTCGATCGGCGCCGCGGTGGTGCTCAGCCTGATTCTCTCGACCACCATCGCGCGCCCGGTTTCGAAGCTTCGCCAGCAGGCCCTGGCCATCCTCGACCGGCGGGGCCGCCTGACCGGCACCTTCCAGCCCTACCGCCGCCAGGACGAGATCGGCGATCTCTCCCGCGCTCTCGCCGAGCTGACGCGGCGGCTCGAGGGACACCTGCTCTTCATCGAGTCGTTCGCCTCCGACGTCAGCCACGAGTTCAAGAATCCCCTGGCGTCTATTCGCACGGCCACCGACCTGCTCGCCGAGGAGGAAGATCCCGACCAGCGTCAGCGCTTCCACGGCATGGTGCAGCGCGACATCGCGCGCCTCGAGCGGCTGCTCGCCGGCGTGCGCGAGATCTCCCGCATCGACGCCGAGCTCGACGCCCAGCCCGTGGAGGAGGTCGACCTGGCGGCCCTCGTCCGGCTGATTCTCGAGCGCTACGAGCTGCGTTATCAAAATCTTCGCTACAACCTCCAGCTCGATGCCGTCGAACTCAAGGTAGTGGCCGCGCCCGACCGCATCGTGCAGGTGCTCGAAAACCTGATCGACAACGCCAGCAGCTTCTCGCCGGCGGGCGGCGAGGTCACGGTTCGGCTGGCGCGCGAGGCCGGCCACGCCGTGCTGCAGCTGCTCGATCGAGGGCCGGGAATTCCCGAGGAGCACCTCGAAAAGATCTTTCATCGCTTCTTCAGCTACCGCGGCGACGATCCCCGGCACGCCTCGCCGGGCGGCCACAACGGCCTCGGGCTGGCGATCGTCAAGGCGGTCATCGAAGGCTACGGCGGCCGCATCGAGGCCGGCAACAGGGACGGCGGCGGCGCTGTCTTCACCGTTTTTCTCAAAGAACTCAAATAAATCATGCTGGTGGACCGCCTGGATTTTTCGTGCGCCTTCTGCGGCGAATGGATGGACGTGGACCTCGATCCCGCCGCCGGCAGACGGCAGACCTTCGTGGAGGACTGCCAGGTGTGCTGCCGGCCGAACGTGCTGGAAGTCACCCTCGACGCCGAGGGATTCCCGACGGTGAACGTGCAGCCCGAGAGCTAGCTCGCCCTTGAAGCCGAAGCCCCGAGCGCGGTCGCGGCCGAGGCCCCAAAGCGGACCCCGTGATAGCCTCGAGCCGCGCCGTCAGCGTCAGGGCGCTGGGATTTGGACTTGCCGTTTTCGCGAATTCCTCACCGGATAGGGAGCAGCCGCCATGAAGGCCCTGGTGGTCGTCGAAGATGACGCGCTCCTGAAAGAGATCGCCGACTTTTTCGGCAGACGTCAGCTGGGCGTGAGCACCTTTCGAGAAGGTGCTGAAGCGGCCCGTGCCGTCGAGCGGCAGCACTTTCGTTTCGTCATCGTCGACCTCAGCGTTCTCGGCAGTCAGGACGTCTGCCGCTCCGTGCGCTGGCGGTCCGATGGCGAGCACAGCTACGTTCTCGCCGTGCTGCCGGAGGCCAGCACCCGCGCCCTGCGCGAGGCCCTCGAGATCGGCGCCGACGACTACCTGACGCCGCCGCTCACCCTCTCGGCCCTGCAGCTGCGCATGGCGATCGCCGAGCGCAGCCTCGCCCGCAGGCTGCGACTTGAAAAAGGAGGCCGCGGCCAGGGCACCGGCGAGCGTCGCTATCGCACGCTGGTGCAGACCATGAGCGAGGGCGTCTTCGAGGTCGACGCCGCCGGCCGCATCGAGTCGGCCAACGCCCAAATGTCGAGCTTCACCGGCTACACCGTCGACGAGCTGGTGGGAGAAAGCGCCGACGAGCTTCTGGTGGCCGATGAGTTCAGAACCCGGCTTCCAGGACAGACCCTGCTGGGCTCCGGGGTCGGCTCCGAGGAGTACACCCTGCCGCTGCGCCGCAAGGACGGCGGACAAACCTGGGTCAAGCTGGTCGGGGCGCCGGTCACCGGCAGCGACGGCCGCTCCGCCTCCCTCGGCATCGTTCAGGATTTAACCGAGCAGCGCAAGGCGGAAGAGGGGCTGCGCCACCGCGAGGAGTATTTCCGCGCCCTGCTCGAGAACTCATCGGACCTGATCTCCATCATCGACCGCGACGGCCGGGTGATCTACCAAAGCCCTTCGAGCGAGCGCGTGCTCGGCGTTCCCCCCGAGGTGGTCGTCGGCAGCGAGATTCTCGATTTCGTGCACGGCGACGACCACCCGACCTTCCAGGATGCCTTCAGGCGAGCCCTCGACGCGGCGAGTTCCGAGCAGCGGCAGGCGCCGAGCGCCGTCGTGCGTATGCGGCGCTCGGGAGGCGAGTGGCTCTACGTGGAGTCCGTGTGCGTCAACCTGACGGACGATCCGGTGATCGGCGGCGTGGTGGTCACCTCCCGCGACATCTCCGAGCGGCGGCGGGTGGAGGCCGCGCTGAAGCGCGAGCGCGCCTTCTTCCAGCAGCTGTTCAACAACTCGCCTTCGAGCATCGTCATCCTCGACACCTCGACCCGGGTGGTGGACGTCAACAGCTCGTTTGTCGATCTCTTTCAATTCACCGTCTCGGAGCTGGCCGGCAAGCTTCTCGGCGACCTCATCGTGCCCGAGGAGCTGCGTGAGGAGGCCCAGGACCTCGCGGCGACCGTGGAGTCGGGTCAAAGCATCGAGCACGAAACCGTCCGTCGGCGCAAAGACGGGGTCGACGTCGACGTCTCCATCATCTGCTACCCGATCGAGGTGGCGGGCCGGCGCATCGGCGCCTACGCGATCTTCGACGACATCACCGAGCGCAAGAAGGCCGAGCGCCAGCTCTTCCACGAGGCCTTTCACGATTCGCTGACCGGCCTGCCGAACCGCAGCCTCCTCGAGGAGCGCCTCGAGCGCAGCCTGCGGCGCGCCAACCGCCGCGATGACTATCAGTTCGCGCTGGTTTTCATCGATCTCGACCGCTTCAAGATCATCAACGACAACCTGGGCCACGCGGCCGGCGACGAGCTGCTGATCGAGATGGCCAGGCGCCTCGAGACCTGCCTCAGGCCCGGCGATACGGTGGCCAGGCTCGGCGGCGACGAGTTCAACATCATTCTCGAGGACATCAAGGAGATCAGCGACGCGACCCGGGTCGCCGAGCGCATCCTCGAGTCCATGGCGGAGCCCTTTCAGATCGCCAACCAGGAGGTCACCAGCTCCGGATCGATCGGCATCGCCTTCTCATCCTCGGGCTACCGCAGCGCCGAGGATCTGATGCGCGATGCGGATATCGCCATGTACCGGGCGAAGAGCGCGGGCAAGGCGCGCTACGAGATCTTCGACTCGGAGATGCACCGCAGCGCGGTCAAGAGAGTGCAGCTCGGCAACGAGCTGAGGCAGGCCTTCGAGAATGAGGCGCTCGAGCACCACTATCAGCCGATCTACTCCCTCTCCCGGGGCCACGTCGTCGGCTTCGAGGCGCTGGCCCGCTGGCGCCATCACGAGCGCGGCCTGCTGCCGGCCAGGGCCTGGCTTCCGGCTCTTGAAGAGGCCGGCCTCGCCGGGCCGTTCACCCGCTGGTCGCTGCGCGCCGCCTGCGCCAGGCTCGCCGCGTGGCAGAGCGCCTTTCCCGAGCATGACGCCGCTCAGATCTCTCTCAATCTCTCCCCCTCGGAGCTCTCCCACCCCGATCTTCTCGAGCAGCTCGACGCCGAGCTCGGCGCGGCGGGCGAGGCCGGCGGCGGCGGCGGCATCCACGCCGGCACCCTGACCCTCGAGCTGAGCGAGCAGGTGCTGGATCCGATGGACGACGCGCTTCTCGATCTCCTGTGGCGGCTGCGAGACCGCGGTTTCAGGCTGTGCATCGACGACTTCGGCACCGCCTCGTCCTCGCTCTCTCGGCTCCAGCGCCTGCCGATTCACAGCGTCAAGATCGACCGCAGCTTCATCGGCCAGATGGAGCCCGGACAGGAGGCGGTGGAGATCGTGCGGGCCGTCGCGGCGGTCGGCCAGAGCCTCGGCTGGACGGTGATCGCCGAAGGGGTCGAGTCCGATCAGCAAATCGACACCCTGCGAGATCTCGGGGTGCTGCTCGCCCAGGGCTATCTGCTGGCGCAGCCGCTCACCGCCGAGGAGGCCACGGAGCGCATGGACGACCGGCTGCCGCTTCCCTCGATCGAGGACGGATAGCGGCACCGCTTATGAGCAGGGCGCCCGGCCTCCGCGAGAAGGGTCGGATCTGCTTAAGGGTTATCCTGCAGGGGGCCGACACGTGCGGTGCCGGCTCCGTCATCACGGGCGTGTCGAGGGATCAGCGGTCTCGCACGTGCTCGGCCAGCGCTTCGAGGGCCGAGTCCATCGACAGATCCTCGCCGAGCATCAGCCGGCGCGACTCGCTCCAGGAGCCGTCGTCCAGCGTCTCGCGGAACACGACCTCTTCCTGCACGCCGATTACCGCGCCCTGGTCATCGACCACCTCGGTGCTCTGCGGCCAGGCGGCGAGCGCATCGCCGCCGTCTCTGGAAATCAGGAAGCGGACGCCATCACCGATGTCTTCCGGCAAGGGCCAGCGGCCGAGGGCGTAGATCTTGAGGTCGTGGCGCGGGGTCGCCGGCTGATCGGCGGCGTAGGGCGCGATGGTCAAAATGCCTTCGGCAGCGGGGTTCTGCAGCCCGTTCGAGCCCACGCGCAGGCCGATGTGGATAATCCGCGGGCCGAACTTCTGAGTCAGAATCTGCAGACCGCCTTCATCGCCGCCCTCCTGATCCCAGGACTCGATCAGCAATCGGACGTCTTCGGCGATCAGCGTCAGCAGGAAGTCATGAAACGCCCCGCCGTGCTCAGCGAGGGTCTGCTCCACAACCTGCTGAAGCGTTTTGTCGCCGTTCGGGTCCCAGCTCGCCGCGGCTGCCTCGACCTCTGCGGCCAGCACGCTCAGCGCCATGGGCAGCACCTCGATGTGCAGGGAGAGAAGCTCGCTGGAGTCCTGCAGGGTGAAGGCCGCGGTCAGGCTCCCTTCGGCGCCTCCCGGCTGCATCACGAGTGCGTTCGCGGCGCCGCCTACGAGCTCAGCTCCCAGGCCGGCCTCGACCAGGCTGCCGAGTTCCAGGCTCGCGTTACGCCCCACGTAGGAGCCGTTCTCGAGGATCAGGGCCGTGTAATTCTTCTCGACGCCGGACGCTCGGGGCTCCGACCAGCCGACGTGGATGACGGTGCGCTCGGTGCTCTCGCTCTCGCCGCGCCTGTGAGAGTCCCGGGTCACCACCAGCTGGAGGTCGAGCTTCGGCGCGAAGATGGTGCCGACGATCTCGAGCACCTCGCCCCACTCGCTGCCGTCGAAGGAGGTGAGGTAGAGCATCGGGTGGATGCCGTTAAAAGGCGCCGACCACAGCAGGTAGGTCTTGGAGGCGCCGGCGTCGAAGAGCAGCGTTGCCGACTCTTCCTTCCACGGCGAGCCGGTGGTGGGCACCAGGAGGCGCTGTGCCGAGTCGCCGTGCATGAGGTCGAGGGCCAGGACCTCGGCGTCTGCCGGTGCCTCGGTCCCGTCGGGAAAGAGGTCCCCGTAAAGGCCCTGGGTGAGGGTCTGAAGGTCGCCGCTCGCGCCCACCAGCTGAGCCAGCTGGGCGCCCTTTCCGTCGGAAGCCAAAGACGGAAGGGGCGCTAGAAGCGCCAGGACGGCGAGCGCCGTGAAGATCGTGAGGAGTCGTCTAGGGTTCATCGTGTGAGAGTGCTGTAGAGGGAAGCTTTTATGACTTTCGCCGTCTGCGGCGGCGTCAGATGCCGAGGTTGACCACCCGCGCAACGCCCACCATGGAGAGAACCTCGGCGTAGTCGCTGTCGTCGTCGGGAAAGAAACGGTGCTGAAGGCTTTGGAAGCAGTCGTAGGCGGCCTGATAGTCGCCGGCGGCGCGCTCGACTTCGCCGAGCATCATGAGGGCGCTCTTGGTGGCCTCGTCCTCGCCCATCTCTTCGGCCAGCTGCAGGGAGCGGCGCACGTGGAGCCAGGCATGGCGAAGGCGCCCTAGCTCGAGGTGCCCGCAGCCGAGAAAGAGGTGGGCCCAGGGCCGGTAGATCTGCTGCCCGCTGCGGCGCATCCAGCGCAGGCAGCGGTAGAACTCGCCCATCGCCTCGCGGGCCCGGCCGAGCACCACCAGGCAGTACCCGTGGCTGAGCCGCGGCGACACGCTCAGCTCGTTGAGGCCGGGGCCCATCAAGGAGATGGACTTCTTGAAGCTCCCGGCGGCCTGATCGAAAAAGCTCTCGCCCAGCAGGCTGAGGCCCAGCTGCGTCAGGCTTTTGGCCAGGAATTCCTGATTCTCGGCCGCCAGAGCGCGATCCCTGGCCACGCGGGCGTAGAAAAGAGACTTCTTGTACTGCTTCTGGGCCTCGTAGGCCTGGGCGAGGTTATAGGCCGCGGCGAAGCTGGTGTCGAGGCCGAAGTTGCGCATCAGGATGGTGCGCAGGGGCGCTACGTGATCCTCGGTCTCGCCGATCGAGATGCCGATCGCCGCTCGGTTACAAACCGCCGTGGCCTCGAGCCTGGGATCGCCGAGATCGCGGGCGATGGCGAGCGCTTCGTCGAGCAGCGCGAGGCAGCTCTCGAGCTGGCCGGACTGGATCGCCCGGCGAGCCTCGGCCCGGAGCCGGTCGAATCTCTCGCGCGGCGACTCGACGGGCAGAATCTCGGGATCGGACGCCTGGTGCGCGGGCGCGGCCAGAGCTTTGCATTGCGACCGGGTGTCGTTAGCTGGAGGCGAGTGGGGGGCCAAGGCTTGAGAAATCATGGTGTGGCTCAATGCGCGCGAAGCATATTGGTTCGGATGGCGCAATTCTCCGCCGCGCGGGCGCCTTCTGTCAACCCGAGCCGTTTTCGTCCGCTCGCGGGGTGCCTCGGCCCCAACGGGTCGCGGGTGCCGCGCGATCCTGGCCGACCGCGCCAGCTATGCTTCCAGCTCATAGAGCAGCTCGCCCGATCCGCACTCGAGGCGCTCAACTGTCGATCGGCGCTGCGTTTGGCGGATCGTCCCGCGCTCAGCCCGCCTGCGCCGCGCGATGCGCGGCGAGCCTCTCGACCCTCTCGAGCAGGCCCTCCAGCTCGCTCACAACCTCGTCGGCGTTCGCCACCGCGGGCTTCTGGCGCTCTTCGCGACTGAACTCGGGCAGACCCACGTCCTGCCAGATATCTCTCTCTGGATCCCGAAGAAAGTCGAGGTCGAGGCCGATCTCGTAAGACTCGAGGACCGGCTGAATCTGTCCGGCGCGGGCGAGCAGGCTGCGCCGGGTCTCTTCCCAGGCCCGCTCCACCACGGCGCGGCGCGAGGCGAAGCTGAAGATGTTGGAAAAGAAATCTTCGTAATCGTCGCGCGTCGGCTCGAGGAGGATGACGTCCGCCTCGGGGTAGCGGGCCTTATAGCGGCTCATGCCGAGGGCCATGCGCGAGTGGATCATGGTGCGCACGGTCTGCGAGAGCACGGAGGGAAGGCCGCGCCTCTTCACTTCCCCGGCGCTCAGAATATTTTGCTGAACCGCCTGGGAGGTATCTACGGGCACGAGCGGGTTGATGCAAAAAACCAGCTTGGCGCCCTGCTGCAGAGGGATCGAAGCGTGCATGGTCTTCTGCAGCACGCCGTCGACGTAGAAGCGACCGTCGATCTCGACCGGCGTGTAGAGGCCCGGGAGGGCGGTGGAAGCCTGCACGGCCCGAGAAATCGGCACGTGGGGCCACCCGGAGCTGCCGAAAAGCATAGAGCGCCCGGTCTCGAGGTCGGTGGCCACCACCGTCAGCTGGCGCTCCAGTTTGCTGAAGTCGTCTGTGCGGCCCTTGATCGAGAAGATCTTGGAGACGTAGTCGCGAATCGGATCGTTGTCGAAAACCGCGACGGGGATCGCCTCGCCGAGCACCGTCAGGGCGTCGACCAGGCGACGCTCGCGGCGCAGGGCGTAGTCCCGCAGGGCGCCGCCGAGCAGCTGGGGGGCGCGCAGCAGCCGGCCGCCCAATTCCTGGACCGCCGGCCGAAAGAAGTTCTCGGGAACGAAGGGATGCTCCCCCGGCTCGTCTTTGACGATGGCGCGGACCTGCTGCTTGGTCGACAGGCCGTTGGCCAGGCACGACACCAAAAAGGCGCCGGCGGATACGCCGACGTAGCTGCCGCAATCCCTGAGATCCAGGCCGACGAGGGCCTGGTCGAGGGCGCGCATGGCGCCGATCTCGTAAATCGCGCCGCCCGGGGCACCGCCCGCCATGGCCAGGCCGACGGGCGATACCAGGGGCTGTTTCTGGAGGCTCGGGGGAGTCAAGGTTCAGCGCGAGGCCGGCAGGCCTCAGCTCTCCGCCTTATCGGTGGCGGCGGCCTTCTTGGCGGCCGGCTTTTTGGCGGCGGGCTTCTTGGCGGCTGTCCGGCGCGCCGGAGCCTTCTTCGCCGGCTCGTCCTTCATCTGCTCGACCAGTCGGGTCAGCTCCTCGACGCGGCGGGTCAGGGTCGCGATTTCGTCGCGGCTCGGAACGCCGAGGCGCTTCAGGGCACCGCCGACGGCCTCATCAACCCGACCCTCAACCTTGTCCCAGGCGTTTTCGGCGCGGCCCTTGGCGCGGTCGACGGCCTCTTCGACGTCGTCTTTGACGTCCGCGGCGGCCTCGCGGCCCTTGGCCTCCCAATCCTCGCCGCGGGCGACCAGATTCTTGAAAAGTTTCGAGCCTTCGTCTTCGGCCATCGCCAGCGCGCCGAGGCCGGCGAGCCAGATTTTGTTGGCCGATTCGCGGATTTCGTCAGCGGGGTTCTTTTTCTCAGCAGCCATGGTCGGCTCCTTTCCGGGAGAAAGCTCCCGAGTTCTAGCGGTGGGGGAAAAGGTTGATTTCTAAGACAAAGATCGCCGCTGCGGGTGTGCATCTCGCCGCCGCGGCGGATCTATCGAGCAAAGGAAACAGAAAAGAGAGCGGGCTTTGAAACGTGAGGCGGGCTCGGTCAGCGAGCGCTCAGGCTTTCGACCTTGAGGTTCAGCTGCTCGACCTGCTCGACCAGCTGCTGAACGTCGCGGCGCGAGGGCATCCCGAGACGTTCGAGGGTCAGGCTGACGCCCTTCTCCGCGCGGCGCTCGAGATTCTGGCCGAGGGAGCGAACCCTGTCCGAAGCCTCGCGAACCGGTCGCATCAGCTCGAGGTCGGTCTTGACGTCCATCTTCTCGCCTCGGCCTACCAGCTCCTGGAAGACCTCGCGGCCGCGTTGATCGACGGCGTGGGCGACTCCAAGGCCGGCCAGCCACACGTTGCGTCCGGCCTCGCGAACTTCGCTTCCGGCCTGCTGCAGCCGGTCGTTGAGGGGTTCTCTGGTGCTCATGATGGGGGTATCTCCTGCGATGAAAGAAAGGGAAGGCGTGGTGCGGTATGCCCGCGGCGGCCCCCGAGATCACTCGGCGGAGGCGGCGGCCTTGGCCCGGGTCTGGCGGCGCCTGGCGGCGGCCTTGGGCCTGGCGGGCGCCTCGCTGCTCGACGACGACTTTTCGGTCTCGTCCTCGAGCTCCTCGAGGGTGCTCTCCAGCTGGCTCAGGCGATCTCGCAGCTGCGACATCTCCTCCCGGGCTCGGCGCACGGGAGCGAGGCGATCGATGGAGCGCTGCACCAGTCGATCGACTCGCCCCTGCACCTGCTCGACGCCGGTGGTGACGGCTTTTTCGCCGGCCCGCACCAGTTCATGGAGCAGCTCGGTGGGCAGAAAGGAGGTGCCCCTCTTGCCCTCGTCCAGGATGATCTGGGTGAGGACCTGCGCCGTGACGTCCTCGGCGGACGCGTTGTCGACGACCTGAATCTCTTGGCCGTCCCGAACCCAGCGGGCGATGTCTTCGAGGGAGATGTAGCGGCTCTCCTCGGTGTCGTACAGCTTGCGGCTTTCGTATCTCTTGATCACGCGAATCATGGTGTTTCTCCTGCGGCTCGGCCTGACGTCGCAGATGCGCAACCCGAGCCCGTCGCCGCATCGATCCGCAGCCCGGGGCTGCCGAAAGACATGAAGTGGTTGTCAACCTCGCCGCAGGGAGGACCCGAGGCGTCTCGAGTCTCCTTTTTGCCGTGCCGCGGCATCGACTCGAGAAATATACCGCGCTGCGGCAAAGACGTCAACAGGTTTTTGACGCGGCGCGGCATAAACGTCCTCAGGGCCTCTCTACCCTTGAGATCACTGGACTTTTGACGTTGGCTAAAGATCTTCAGAAGGCCCTCGGATAGACGGCGGGGCGGGACTCCGGCGCATGACGCACTGCGTCAAGGCCTGAATCACCGGTCGGCCATGAGTCGCCCGAGCTGCG
>JBCCLG010000061.1:0-13230 GCA_039027015.1 Acidobacteriota bacterium
GATGGCGTAGGGGCCGCTCAGAATCTCGCGAAAACCCTGCGCGGAGGGCGCGAAGCTCATCGATCCGGCGTCCGCCAAGGCGACCGCCGCCGCCACGAAGCCCACGATGAGCGCCACCTTGAAGAGCGTGAAGACGTTTTGAAACCAGCTGCCGAGGCGCAGATCGCGCAGGTGCGCGGCGGTCACCAGGCAGACCAGCGCGCAGGAGACGGCCACCGGAGAGCTCGACGGCAGCAGGCGCGCGAAATAGCTGCCGAAGGCCATGGCGGCGAGGGCGATGGGCAGCGTAAAGCCGACCAGCACGGAGAGCCACCCGGCGAGAAAGCCCACCGCCGGGTGAAAGATGCTGGAGAGAAAGTGCAGCTCGCCGCCCGAGCGCGGCAGCGCCGCCGCCAGCTCGCCGTAGGTGAGAGCGCCGGCGAGAGCGATCAGGCCGCCGAGCAGCCAGAGCATGAGCAGCGCGAAGCCGCTCTGGATATCGGCCAGCTGAAAGCCGAGGCTGGTGAACACGCCGGTGCCCACCATATTGGCTACCGCAATCGAGGTCGCGGTCGGCAGGGTGATCTTGTTTCGGCCCGGCGCAGCGGTCACGCCGCGGCGGCCTTCGCCGCGCGGGCGGCTCGATCCCCCGGTCGCTCGATCACCCTCAGGAGGCGTCCAGGACGCTGGCCGGCAGCGCCTCGTCTTTGAGCATCATGGGGATGTCGGAGACGATCGGGTAGACCAGCTCGGATTCCCGGCACAAAAGGCCCTGTTCGGCCTGCGGCTCCTCGTCGCGAAAGTGCTCGCGGTACTTCTCGACGAGGCTGTCGCGCACCGTCGCCGGAAGGTCGACGAGCTCGAGCTCGCCGTGGCTCTCAGGGCAAATCAGGATCTCGAGAAGCTTGGGATCGACCGACATAATTCCTCCGAAAGTCAGCTTAGCACGCGGCGCCAAAGGGTCCCGCGCCGCGGCTCACCGCCCCAGGCTCCAGGTGAGGATCACCGACTCCGAGCCCGGGTTGAAGTCATAGATGCTGGCGTTCGAGAGGTGATAGACCGAGAGCCCCAGCCGGTGGCCGTTGTCGAAGCGGTAGGCGATCTCGAAGCTCGAGCGAAACTCCAGAACGCCGCCCAGGTCCTTGCCGTCGCCGTCCTCGTAGAGCGAAACGGCGAAGCCGAGGGTGGGAATGATGCGCTCGCCCCAAATCGGGATATCCCAGCGCAGCCCGCCGTAGCCCCAAAAGGCGTTTTCGTCGGTGCCGGAGAAGCCCGCCACCGGCTTGAGGCTGAGGCCCCAGAGATCAAAGGCCTCGAAGCGGTATTCGATGCCGAGCTCGACGGCGCGGAACTCTTCCTTGAACGGATCGAATCCGCCGGCGGAAAAGGCCCATCCGGAGGAGCCGTCGGCCGCGAGGGCGGGGGCGGAGAGGGCGAGGCCGAGCAGAGCGATCAGGGGGATGCTGCGTAGCGACATACAAAAATCCTGGGGAGATCCTGGAGCCGAACATGAAAAGAAAGCCCGGCGAGCTTAGCCACTCGCCCACGCCGATTCAACTCAAAGCGCCGCGCGACCCGCGGGCTCGACGTGGCTCCGCGGGGTGCCCACCCGCGCGTGCGGCGAGTACAATCGCGGCTACCAGGAGGACCGTCATGACCGAGAACCCGGGAGCGGGCGCCTCTCGCCCTCGCCTTTCAGTCTTCGTCACCACCTACAACGAAGAGCACAACATCGCCGCCTGCCTCGACTCCCTGCTGTGGGCCGATGAGATCATCGTGGTCGACTCCTATTCGACCGACCGCACGCCGGAGATCGTGCGCTCCTACCCCCAGGTGACTTTTCTGCAGCGCACCTACTACGGCGCCGCTTCCCAGAAAAACTGGTGCATGGACCGCTGCCAGCACGACTGGATTTTGATCTTCGACGCCGACGAGCGGTGCCTTCCCGAGCTGCGGAGCGAGATCGAGCAGCTCCTGGCGGAGGGGCCGAAGTTCGACGCGTACACCATCCGAAGGCGCGTCTTCTTTCTCGGCAAAGTCATCCGCTTTTCCGGCTGGCAGCGCGACCAGGTCGTTCGCCTGGTGCGCAAGGGCACCGCCCGCTACCCGAACCGGCGGGTGCACGCCGACATGAAAACCCAGGGTCCGGCGCCCCTTCTAAAGAGCAGGATGGATCACCACATGGTGGACGACTTCCACCTCTACGCGCTGCGCATCGTCAAATACGGCCGCTGGGGAGCCGCCCAGGCGTACCGAGAGGGCAAAAACTCGGGCCTCGCCGAGGTCCTGGGGCGCAGCCTGTGGCGCTTCATCCGCACCTACATCGTCCAGCTCGGCGTGCTCGACGGCATGCGCGGCCTGGTCTTCTGCCTGCTTCAGGCCTTCGGCACCTACATGAAATGGTCGATCCTGTGGAGCTGGCGGATCAACGAAGCCCGCGGCCTCAAGCCGGAGCTGCCCGAATTCGACGATAGCGAGAAGACCTGGAGCCGCGAGGCCGAGGAGGACTCGCCGCAGCGGGAAGAGGGGCAGCCCGGGGCGTGAGGGGCCGCGGGGGTCAGAGGCCGCGGGGATCAGAGGCCGCGGGGGTCAGAGGCCGCGAGGGTCATGGTGCCGGACGGGCTTGACACGGCCTCCCCGGCGCCCCTAGTCTCCGCCTGACTCATCGAGACCGGCTGAGGGAATAGGCCCTTCGACGCCGGGGCAACCCGCGAGGAACCTGCTCGCGAAGGTGCCAACTCCTACGGAAGCCGTCCGTTCGGCTTGCCGCTAGATGAGAGTCGCGCAACGGCGCTCGAACTCGTTCCAGGCGCTGCAGGGCGTGACCGCCTCATTCTCGGTCCACCGTAGGGTTTCTGATGAGAGAAACCGGATGGAGGACCGAAAAATGAGCCTTCCCCAGCCTCTCTCAGCGGCGACCACCTCACCCCACGCCACCGCCCTCGATCTGCCGGCCGCCCAGAGCGCACCGGCCCCCGATCAGGGCCTCCCCGAGGGCGCCGGCAGCTTCACCGGCGTTCCCGGCCCGGCAGAAGCCGCGGCGACATCCGCCGTGCGCGCCGGCATCGACCGCGATCCCCAGCACGGCGCGGTGATGCCGCCTCTCGTCCTGTCGTCGAACTTCTCCTTCCGAGGGCTCGGCGAGCAGCGGCGCTACGACTACACGAGGTCGGGCAACCCGACCCGCGACCTTTTGGGCGACACCCTCGCCGACCTCGAGGGCGGCGCGCGCGGGGTCATCACCTCGAGCGGCATGTCCGCGATTCACCTGGTGCTCCACCTCCTGCCGCCGGGCTCGCGGGTGGTCGCCGCCCACGACTGCTACGGCGGCACTCATCGCCTGCTCTCGGCCTACAGCCGGCGCCGCCAGCTCGAGGTGCGCTTTGCCGATCTCTCGAGGGCCGAGTCCCGCGAGGAGGCGACCCTGCGCGGCGCCGATCTCGTGTGGATCGAGACCCCTTCCAACCCCCTCCTGCGGCTGACCGATATCGCGGCGGTGTGCGCCGCGGCCCGCAAAGCGGGGGCCCGCGTGGCGGTCGACAATACTTGTCTCTCGCCGGCCCTCCAGCGGCCGATCGAGCACGGCGCCGACCTGGTGGTGCACTCGACCACCAAATATCTCAACGGCCACAGCGACGTGGTCGGCGGCGCGGTGATCGCCGCGGACTCTTCGCTGGGCGACGATCTGACCTGGTGGGCCAACTGTTTGGGGCTGGCCGGCGCGCCCTTCGACAGCTTCCTGACCCAGCGCGGCCTGCGTTCGCTGCACGCTCGGCTGCGGGTGCACGAGGAGAACGCGGCGGAGATCGCCCGCGTGCTGATCGAGCATCCCGCGGTGGATCGGGTTTACTATCCGGGGCTGCTCGATCATCCCGGCCACGACCTGGCCGTGCGCCAGCAGGACGGCTTCGGAGCCATCGTCAGCTTCGAGCTCCGCGGCGGCGAGGCGGCGGTGCGGGAGCTCGTCGCTCGGACCCGGCTCTTCACCCTGGCCGAGTCCCTGGGCGGCGTCGAGAGCCTGGTCGCCCACCCGGCGACCATGACCCACGCCGCCATGGAACCCGAGGCCCGGCGCGCCGCCGGGCTCGGCGACGGCCTGCTGCGCCTCTCGGTGGGCCTCGAGTCGGCCCGGGATTTGGCGCACGATCTGCGTTCGGCCCTCGATCAAGCCGAGGCGGCGGGCGCGGCGCAGCGCCTTGAGACGGGAGGTGCGCCGTGCGGGTCCTGAAGTTCGGCGGCACGTCCCTCTCTCACCCCCAGCGTCTCGAAACCGTGCTCGACCGCCTCCGGGAGCTCACCCGCGGCGAGTCGGCGGAGCCGGTGGTGGTGGTGGTTTCGGCCCTCGGCGGCGTGACCGACGAGCTGACGCAGGCGCTGGCGGCGGCCGAGCGCGGCGAGCCGAGCCCGGGCCTCGCCCGCCGGCTGCGCGCCCGCCACCTCGAGGATCCGGGCGGTCGCCTGGACTCCGAGGCTTCGGCCGCGCTGGGCGCCCAGCTCGACCGCTGGCTGCGCGAGCTCGACTCGATGCTCGACGGCGTCTGCCAGCTGGGCGAGTCGCCCCCCGGC
Organism: Acidobacteriota bacterium; assembly: GCA_039027015.1. Taxonomy (GTDB): domain Bacteria; phylum Acidobacteriota; class Thermoanaerobaculia; order Multivoradales; family J023; genus JAUIJL01. Next base: position 4,546 of record JBCCLG010000061.1, read on the forward strand.
GTGCGCCACCGGGTGCTCGCTACCGGCGAGCGGCTCGCCGCGCCGCGGGTGGCCGCGTGGCTGCGCGCCGGCGGCGTGCCGGCCACCCCGGTGGACGGCACCGAGGTGCTGCGCTCGGATTTCGATCTCTCCCACCCGGCGGCGTGCGCGGGCCCGGCGATCGATTCCCGTCAAACCCGGCGCCAGGTGCTCACCGGGCTGGCCCCGCTAGTGCGCGGTGAGGTGCCGGTGGTCACCGGCTTTCTGGCCGCCGAGGCTCGCGGCCGGACGGTGACCTTGGGACGCGGCGCCTCCGATCTCTCGGCGACCACCCTGGCGGCCGCCCTCGAGGCCGACCGGGTGGAGATCTGGACCGACACCGACGGCGTCCTGAGCGCCGATCCGCGGCGGGTCGCCGAGGCTCACCCCCTGCGCGCCCTGAGCTTCGACGAGGCCGCCGCCCTGGCGCGCTACGGCGCCAAGGTCCTGCATCCGGAGACCCTCGCCCCGGTGCGCGCCCTGGGCACCCCCGTCGAGCTGCGCTCGACTTTTGCGCCGCGGCTTCCCGGAACCCGGCTGGCGCCCGCGCCGGGCGGCGAGGAGTCGCCGGGCTCAGCCCCCCTCGAAGGGGCAGCGCGGGCGTCGAGCTGCGTCGACGTCGTGGGGCTCGAGCTCTCGGCCCACGAGGCCATGCCCCTCGGCTCGACGGTGCTCGGGGTGCTCGAGGATTCGAGGCTCGAGCCGCTGCACTTTGCGCGCTCCCGGGGACGCGTCGTCCTGTGGCTGCGCGCCGACGAGTCGGCGGCCTTCGAGGCGGCGCTCGAGCGCCGCCTGCGGCCGCTGCGCGCCGGAATTCGCCGCCGAGACGATTTGGCGGCGGTGGCGCTGCTGCCCGGGGGCGAGCCCGCGTCGTGGCTCGTGGGCGACGTCGCTCGGCGGCTCGAGGAGCGAGGGATGCGAGTGCACGATCTCTACGTCGATCGCGCCGACGCCAGCCTGGTCGTCACCCTGGTCGATCGCCGGGCGGCGGACGGCGCGGTGCGGACGATTCACGAGACCTGGGTGGCGGCGTCGTCGGGCCGGGCGGCGGCCTGACCGGGGCCCCGCTCAGCGCGCGCCGAGGTCCTCCACGGCGTGGCGGAAGCGCACGCCGCGCTGCTCGAGGTAGGCCATCACCGCCTCGAAGCAGCCGGCGTCGCGTCCCACCAGCTCGGCGGGGGCGATGCCGGGCTGGCCGTAGAGGCCGTCGGCCAGCAGACGCACCATGGCGGTCGCGGTGTAGCCGGTGGTCCGCGCCATGGAGGAGACGCCGGTCTCGGGGTGGGTGCGGTCGAGAAGGTCATAGACGTGGCGCACGCCGCGGCCGCCGGCCTCGCCCTCGACGAGCACCCGCATTACCGTCAGCTCCCGCTCGCCGGGCTCCGGGCGCCACTGCTCGAAGAGCAGCCGCGCCGTGAGGTCTAGGGGGCGCACTCGGGTGCCGTCCGCGAGATCCACGGGCTCATCCCCCAAGAACCCGGCGTCGCGGAAGATTTCCATCAGCCGTCGGTGACCCGGGTAGCGCAGGGTCTTCTCGATCAGGGTCGGCGTGCGTGAGGTCTTGAGCAGGGTGCGCAGGCCGTCGGTCTCGAAGGCCTCGAGGGTGCCGATTTCGGGAAAATCGAGCAGCTCAGGGCGTCCGAGGGCTGGGCGGACCACCTCGCGCCCGGCCTCGCGCAGGCGCGCCGGGCGGGTGTACTCGGCGAGCACGTCGATGGGCGAGAAAGGCGCGCGATACTCGAAGGGCGCCCGCCGCGAGATCGGCAGGCCGCCGACGTAGCAGGTAAAGCTCGAGACGGCGTCCAGCTCGGCCTCCAGGCGGCCGAGAATCAGGTTGCTGGCGCCGGGGGCCACGCCGCAGTCCACCAGCGCCGGCACCCCGCGCTCGCGAGCCAGGGAGTCGAGCTCGAAGGCGTCTTCCTCGAAGAAGGAAATATCCACCAGGGGGGTGGCGCTTTCGATCACCGCCCGGGCGGTGGCAAAGCCCATGGGCCCGGGCACCGCGCCCACCGCCAGATCCTGCTCTGCCAGGAGGCCCGCGACGCTGCGGGGATCTTTGAGGTCGCTGACGCGGCGCTCGATCGAGCCCGGAAGATCGCTCAGCGCGGCCTCCGAGCGATCGCACACCGTGACGTCGAGGTCGTTGTGGGCCGCCAAATCGACGGCCATGGCGGCGCCGACCCGCCCTGCGCCGAGCACGAGGACTCGCATGGTGTTCTCCCCGGTGGGTGGATTGATGGAGCGAGGGCGCAGCGTATCAACCGGCGCGCGCGAGGGCCTCCGAGGAATCGGACGTGTTTTCGGGACGAGACGTCTCTTAGGCGCCGCGAGTGGAATAACAAGGTCCTGAACCCGGGCGTAGTTTGATCAGGAGATAAATCTAAGGTGACCGAAAACAGGATTTGTGATGATTGTGGCGACTCTTGATGAAGAAACGCGCTCGCGCGAAGCGGGCATCCTAGAAGTTCTGATCGTCGACGATGAGGATCTAGCCCGCCAGCGCATTCGCGATCTGCTGGCGCTCGAGCCGGGTCTCAGGGTGTGTGGCGAGTGCCGCAACGGTCTCGAGGCCGTGGAGAGCATCCGGAGTCTCGAGCCCGACATCGTCTTTTTGGATATCAGCATGCCCGAGCTCGACGGCTTCGGGGTGATCGAACGCGTCGGACGGGAGCGCATGCCGGTGGTGATTTTCGTCACCGCCTTCGACGAGCACGCCGTGCGCGCCTTTGAGGCCTCGGCCGTCGACTATCTGCTCAAGCCCTTTGATCGAGGGCGCTTCGACCAGGCGCTCGGCCGCGCGCTCTCGCACTTCCGGCGCGACGCACTGGGAGATCTCGAGCGGCGATTGGAGAGGCTTTTCGCGCTCACCGAGGCGCGGCGGGAGGAGCAGGCCAAGCCCTTTGCCGACCGCCTGGTGGTGCGCCACGGAGGCACGGTTCATCTGCTCAAGGTCGACGAGGTCGACTGGATCGAGTCGGCGCGCAACTACGTGAAGATCCACTGCGGCGACGAGGTCTTCACCCTGCGCGAGACGCTGACCAACATCGAGTCGAGGCTCGATTCCGATCGCTTCCTGCGCATTCACCGCTCGACCCTGGTCAACGTCGACCGCATCCGGCGCATCGAGCCGGGCTACGGCACCGAGTCGCGCCTCGAGCTCGAGGACGGCACCCGCCTGGTGATCAGCCGGGCCTACCGGCGAGGCAAGGTGCGGGAGCTGCTGGGAATCCTGGAGTAGCGCCCCGTGGGCGGGGCCCTCTAACCCCGGGCGCCCTTCTAACCCTGGGCGACCCCCGCCAATCCGGGGGGAAACTCGAGGCTGAGATCGGCCTCTTCGTTGGGCCTGTGTCCCGACATGATGCGCCAGGCCGTCACCTTTTCGTCGATTTCCCGCAGGCGCTGACACATCAGCTGGCAGAGCAGGCGGATGAAGTCGATGGAGGCCCGGGGATCGACCAGCTCGACCTCTCGCAGGGTCTGCTGGTCGAAGGCCACCACCGTAGCCGGACCGCGGAAGGCCTTGGCGTCGGCCGAGCGGGGCGCGCCGTCGATCAGCGACATCTCGCCGAAAAAGTCGCCGCGCTCGAGGATCGCCAGCGCCTCCTCGCCGCCCCCGGGGATGAATTTGCTGATCATCACCTTGCCCTCGAGCACCACGTACATCTCGTCCCCGGGGTCGCCCTCGTGGAAGAGATAGGTGCCGCCCGGGTAGCGCTTGACGTTCGAGAAATTGGCCAGGGTCTGGAGCTCGTTGCCGGAAAGGCCCTGCTCGCGCAGCAGCGCCACGGTGTCCGAGGACGCGCCGTCCACCGAGTCGCCCTGCACGGCCTGGCGCAGCTTCTCGAGTCGCTCGTCGTCCTCGGCGCTCTCGAAGAAGGTGCGCAGCTGCTCGTTGGCGCCGCGCAGCTTGATCGCCAGCCCCTGCCAGAAGCTCGAGTAGATCTTGACGCCCAAATCCGGGCGTTCCTCCATCAGGGTCTCCAGCTCGAGGGCGCCGAGGCGCACGATTTCGACCCCGCCGTCGGCCACGGCCTCCCCGGAGCGCCGCACGCGGGAAATGAAGTTGACCTCGCCCAGAAGGGAGCCGGCCTGAAGCCTGGCGAGCTCGAAGTCGCCGTAGGCGGTCGGCCGCCGGATGACGACCTCCCCGCGCTCGATCAGAAAGAGGTCGTGACCGTCGTCCTCAAAAGCGAAGATCTGCTCGCCGCCCGCGTAGCTCACCCGCTCGGCGACCCGGGTCAGCTGGAAGACGTGCTCGTCGTTAAGGCGGCTCCAAATCTCGAAGTGGCGCAGCTTCATGGCCAGCATCAGGCGGCCGCTCTCGGCGTCTTCCGCCTCGGCTCGGTCCTTGCGCTCGGCCCTCTCGTGGAGAAAGCGCTCGCGCTGCAGCTCCAGGCGGTCGAAGTTGGTCTGCAGCCTCTGCTGACGCTCGTGGAAGAGCCGCATGGTCTCGTCGCCGTCGAGCTTGACCAGCTTCTTCAGCTCGCGAATTCTCCTCTTCAGCTCCTCGGCGTCGCCGCGGTCTTCGTCGGTCAGCAGCAGAAAAGAGTCGATGGTCGCCGCCAGCGCGCTGCGGTACTGCTCCCGCTCGTACTCCACCCGCCCGAGGAGCTCGGCCGTTTTGCGGTCGAAGGGGTTGTAGCGCCGCGAGGTGCGCAGCGCGGCCCGGGCGCCGTCGTAGTCTCGCTTTTCGAACAGAAGGCGGCCCTGGAGCTTGAATGCGTAGGGGTGCACCGGCTCCTTTTCGAGGGCGATCTCCAGGCACTCTTTGGCGAGCTGCGGTTTGCCGCGATCCCGGTAGAGAGCCGCCAGGCCGAAGAAGTGGCAGGCGTCGATGGCGTTGCGGCGAAATTTCTCGCGCACCGCGTTCTCCGCGTCGTCCTCGCGGGCGAGGATCTCCTGCTTCAGCTGCTGGCGGATATTGGCCAGGGCGAGCTGCAGCCCCCGGTTGTGCGGGTCGAAGCGTATGGCCAGCCCGAAGAGCTCCTCGGCCTCGCGGTACATCTCCAGCTCGGCGAATTGCCGGGCGAGGCCGCTGAGCTTGTCGAGGTCGACGATCAGATCCAGGCTCTCTGTCATGGGCTCGCGACATTAGCACGAGGGCCATACGGCCCGGCTTACGGGATGCTGCGGGCGCGGCGCTCGGCGTCCGCCTATCCGGGTTAAAGTGGCAGAACCGAGCGATCAGGGAGTTTTTTCGTCCACCAGGACCGGCACATCAAGATGCGAACCGAGCAACAGGGAGCGGAGGCTCCCCACGACCTCGCCTGGAAGGGGATCGAGCACTGTCGCAGGGGCGACTGGACGGAGGGCCTCTACTGGCTCAGCCTGGCCGCCGAATCCCCGGGCGAGCGCGAGGATCTGCCGCCTCTCTTCTTTTCGTTTCTCGGCCACGGGATCGCGCGCCTCGAAGGAAAGAAGCGCGAGGGTCTCGAGCTGTGCCAGCGGGCCGCCGAGCTGGAGTTTCATCACCCGGAGGTCTTCCGCTATCTCGCCGAGACGCACCTTCTGCTCGACGACCGGCGGTCGGCCTTCGAGGCCGTGCAGCGCGGCCTCGAGATCGACTCCGGCGACCTCGAGCTGCGCCGCCTCCACAGCCAGCTCGGCGAGCGCCGTCAGCCGGTGATCCCCTTCCTGCCGCGTCGACACGCGCTCAATCGGCTCCTCGGGCGCTTGCGCCACCGGTGGAGCCGCGGCGACGCTCCCTAAAGAGTCGGCTCAGGAATTTGAGTTGGCTCAGGAGTTTAGGGACGGCTGCCACCCGTCCACAGGCTCCGCCACCACGGCTGCTGGCTCCGCTCGGCGGGCGCCCCGAGATCCATGCGCGCGCGGATTTCCTTGAGCGGCCAGCCGGTCAGGCGAGCGAGGGTTTCGGCCTCTCGCTCCTGCCGCGCGCTCACCTCCTGGGCGTAGCGGGCGCCTGCGGCGCACTCCCGGCCGATTTTGCCCTGGGCGTCTCTGAACGGCCGCTGCAGGATGAAGCGCCCCTGGAAGTTTTGGCGGTCGCCGGTTTCCTGGAAGAAGAGGTCCTCGGGAAAGGTCTCCGCCGTGTAGCTGAGGTGGAGCCGCGTGACGAAGACGTCCGCACCCGCTCCTCTCCGCTCGTTCGGCGCGTCCGCCCAGAACACTCCGAGCCGGCGCAGCTGCTCGCTCGAGGGGGGATCGGCGGCGCACGGATCGCACCAGCTCATGTCCCACGCGTACTCCAAGAAGACCGCCCGCCTCCTCTCCTTCTCCGCCTGGTGAAGAAAGAGATCGCGATAGAAGCGGCCGAAGTCGTGCTCGACGTACTCCGGCACGCCCACGTCGGTGGGTAGGCGGACGGTGCGGTAATTGCGGGTCTCGACCCGGCCCGTGCGGGTGAGGACCCACGCGAAGAGCTCCTGGGCCCCGAGGGCGTTGACCGTGCCGAGGCGCAGGGGCAGCATGAATTTGGGCGTCTCATAGGCCACCTGGAGAGGGCGCAAATAGGTGTAGCCGAGCTTCGACTGCTCCTCGAGATTGACCCGGGCGACGAAGAAGCGCATCTGCTGCTTGAGGTAGCTGCCGAGCACCGGCGCGGCGTCCGGCGGCAGGCGGTAGCCCTCCTCCTTGAGCCAGGTCGCGAGGCCGTGACTCTGCTCGGCCGAGAGAATCGCGATGTCGTATTCGCCCACCGTATAGGTCGCCTCGATCGTGACGCCGAGGCTTTTGGCCCGCGCGGCGGGGTCCACGGCGCTCCTGGCGGTCGCCGTAGATTCCCGGAGCTCAAGATCCAGGAACCTCATGCGCTCGGCGCGGGCGCACGGGTCCGGATCGAAATACTCCACCAGGCGTGGGGCGGTGTAGGCGTCGAGATGGTCGATCAGGCCGCGCTCGGCGACGTGGATCTGCTCGCGCTCGAGGCGCGTGGGTACCGGCACAACCAGGGCGAACTCCCTGGGATCGCCGCGGAAATCGTTCGCCATGGTGACCACCGTGCGGTCGCCGTCGCGCACCACCACGACCTTGGAGGCCTGGTTATAGAGGCCCGTATCGGCCTTGGCGACGTAAAAGCCGCAGAAGGCCGAAGCGGGCCGTGGTGCCAGGAGCGGCAGCAGCAGCCCACAGAGAAGAACCAGGGCGAGGGGCGAGCGGCGGGCCGAGGCTCGCGGCGTCGGTGTTGGGAAGCGGCGTCGGGGCGGCGTCATGGAGGACCTCCTGGGTCGTGGGTTCAAAGGGCTGGCTCCTCGAGCACCCCCAGCGATAGCGCTCGGCCGGGAAGAGACGATCGAGCAGCGGCACGCAGGGAGTGGCGAGAACCAGGGCCCATAAAAAAGCGTGGGGCTGGTAGAGGCTGAACTGGATGAAGCCGGCGATCGCCGCCGTCAATCCGGCGAAGAGCACGCGGCCCCGGCGGTGGTCGGGCGTGGTTTTGGGGTCTGAAATCATGAAGAAGGCGAAGATCAGGAGGCCGCCGCTCTGCAGCTGATGGAGCGGAATCGCCGGCGGGTCGCCGAGCCAGGCGGCGCGCCCGAGGAGCACCAGCGACCATGCGCCCAAGAAGGCCCAGGTCACGTCGCTTCGCCGCGATCGATGGGCGACCGCGGTGCCCGCACAGGCGAGCGCGAACGCGAAAAAAGCCACCGACCCCCACTGGCCCGGCGACACCCACAAACCCGGCAGGCTCCACCCGGCCGGCGCCCGCCAGGGGCCGCTGCCGGTGAGGGTCAGGCCCGCCACCAGCCCGAAGTTGGTGGGGTTGAAGACGTGCTTGCCGCGCCAGCGCAGGACGAATTTGCTGGCGATCGTGAGCGCCGCCACCAGCGCCGCCAGGGCCACCGAGTGGGTGCGCAGGAGAAGACAGAGGGAGAGGGTGGAGATGGCGGCGCTGCGCGCCTCAAAGGGCACTCCCACCAGGCGGGAGCCCAGGGCCTGGGTGAAAAGCGCCGCGGTGGCGAGGGCCAAGAGCACCTGCGGGCGGAGGTCGAAGGACAGGCGGAAGGATCCGTAGACAAGCAGCGATCCCAGGGCGAGCATCTGAAGCGGTCGAGGGTCTTTTCTTCGCATCACTCCGTTGGACACCGCGGCTCCGCTCGATGCAACCGGCGAGATGAAAAAGTCTGCGCCGCGCGGTATACATGTCCTGCCGTGGCCGATTCCCTCACCCGCTCCGATTTCGTGCCCTTTAAGGTGGGGCCCTATGAGGTGACCGGCGTCCTGGGCGCCGGCTCCATGGGGGAGGTTTATGCCGCGAGAGACCTCAGGCTTGAGCGCGAGGTGGCCCTCAAGAGGATTCAGCCCGAGAGGCTCGACTCTGAAACCTTCAGGCGCTTCAGCCGCGAGGCGCGGGCGGCGGCGGGTCTCGGGCATCCGGCGATCGTGCAGATCCACGACTGGCTCGAGACCGACTCGGGCGCGTGGATCGTGATGGAGCGGCTGGTGGGGCAGAGCCTCGCTGACCGCCTGGGAGAGGGCTCCATACCCGAGCTCTCCACCGCCGTGCGCTGGGCAGAGCGCCTCGCCGACGGCCTCGCCGCGGCCCATTCCGCCGGCGTGGTGCATCGCGACCTGCAGGCCGGCAACGTGATGCTGACGCCCGGCGGCGGCGTCAGGATTCTCGATTTCGGCCTCGCCAAGATCGCCCTCGCCCAGGGCGCGCGGGCGGATCGGGACGGCCGGCCGCCCTCGGCCGCCGGGCTTGGCGCC
>JBCCLG010000062.1:0-13190 GCA_039027015.1 Acidobacteriota bacterium
GGCGCCCGCGAGCTTCGAGCCGGCCGCGAGCTTCGAGGCGCCCGCGAGCTTCGAGCCGGCCTCGCCGAGTCCCCAGGCTGCCCCCGCATTCCCGGAAACCGAGGACGAGCCCTCCTTTGAGCTGCCCGCCGCGGATCTCCCGAGCTTCGATGCCTCCGTGGAGGAGCCCGAGGCCGCCCCGGCGGCTCTCGAAGGCTTCGGGTTGCCTGAAGGCGGGCCCCCGCGAGGCGCGCCCCTCGAGCCAGCGGCGCCGGCCGCGGTCTCGCAAGATCCCCCGGAGCCGGCGGTTTCCGCCCCTCCCGAGAGCGCCGTGCCCCAGCCGATGGCAGCGCCGCCCGCGAGCGCGGCGCCGCCGCCTTCTTCGTCCCCGCCTCCGTCGCCCGCGGCCTTCGACGTGGCCGCACCGTCGCCGGCGGCCTTCGAGCCGCCGACGCCCGAGACCTTCTCGGCCCCTCTGCCGACCGAGTCGGGGCCGCCCGCGGAATCTTTCAAGCCGCCGGAACCCGAGGTTTTTACCGCTCCGGCCCCCGACTTCGGTGCGGGACCCTCGGCGGCCGCTCCGATCGCGCAGGTCTACCCCGCGCCGACCCGCCAGCCCAGCTCCGATCTTCTGCCCTCCCTGGACGACATCACCTCGTCCGTCGCGCCGCCCGAAATGCGGCCGCCAGAGCCCGTCCTGGGCCAGGCCTCGGGCGCTTTTCAGCAGGTGGAGGAGGACGATTTCGAGATCGCCAGCTTCACCCTGCGCGCCCTCTCGGCGGCTCTCGACGCCGTCCTTTTCGGCGGGCTGGCCTTCGCCGCCTATCTGGCGACCCAAAGCCTGGTGATCGCCGGCGCGGTTTTGGCCGCGGGGATCGTGGCGCTCTACCTGAGCGCCGCCCTGGCCGGAACCAGCCCCGGCAAGCGGGCCCTGGGGCTGACGGTCTACGATTCGGAGGGCGAGAGCCGCCTCGGCTTTGTCTGCGCGGGCGTGCGCCTGGCCGTGGCTCTGCTGACCGCCGGCGTGGGCTTCCTCATGCTGGCGGTGCACGAGGACGGCCGCGGCCTGCACGACCGGGTCGCCGGCACGTGGGTTTACCGGCAGTAGCGTAGCGGCAGGCGGCCGCCGCGCCTGGACTCAGTCGCCCGGGATCACCGGCAGCAGCTCGTCGGGCTCGCCGCCCGATGCCGAGTCCGCCGGCACCGGCTCCTCACCGGCCTCTGCCCCGGCGTGCACCCTGCCGCCGCGCCACTCCTGATCCCGGGCGGCGAATTCGTCGAGGTCCCCCGGCACCTCGAGCACCGTGCGCGCGCGGTGCTCCTCCTCGTTGCACGGCGGCCACTCGCACTCGTAGTGGTAGACGTTCCAATCGCCGCTCGGCTCATAGGACACCAGCACCTGATATTCGCCGCAGCGGCCGCATTTGACCGAGAAGTTGCGGATGTTGACCGGGGTTGGCTTTCTGGCCATCGGGTACGGTCTCAGGCCGTGGCGCCGCCGTCGCACACCATGACGGCGCCGGTGGTGAAGGCCGCCTCGTCGCTCGCGAGGTAGAGGGCGAGGGCGGCGATGTCCTCGGGCTGACCGTGCCGGCCGAGGGGCGTCGAGTCGAGAATCTGCCGGTAGAGGGTCTCGTGCTCGATCAGCGCGCTGGCGAATTTCGTTTCGATGAGTCCCGGACAGATGGCGTTGACCCGCACTCCGCCGGGACCCAGCTCCTTGGCCAGTCCCTGGGTCAGGTTGATCACCGCCGCCTTGGTCATGCTGTAGATCACCTGCATGGGGGCCGCGTCGAGACCGTTGATCGAGGCGACGTTGAGAATCACCCCCGACCCGGCCTGAACCATGTCCCGGGCGGCCCGCTGGGCCATCAGAAAATAGCCCTTGACGTTGACCCCCACGGTTTTATCGAAGGCCCATTCCTCGGCGTCTACGGCGGGGCCGAAGTAGGGGTTGGTGGCGGCGTTGTTGACCAGGATCGATACCGGCCCAACCTCCTCGCTGATCCGCTCGAAGAGGGCCTCGATCGCGGCCGGCTGGCCGGCGTGGCAGGCGATCGCCGTAGCGCTGCTCGCGCCCGACTCGTCGCAGATCGAGGCCGCCACGGCGTCGAGGGCGTCCTGCTTGCGAGAGCTGAGAACCACCCTGGCGCCTTTGGCCGCGAAGGCCCGGGCGATCGCCTCGCCGATGCCGCGGCTGGCGCCGGTGACCAGAGCGACCTTGCCGTCGAGCCTGAAGTCGTATTTCGGGGTGCGGGCCTCGCCGCTGGCTGTACCGCTCATCGGACTCTACTTCTCCTCGCCCGGGGGATCGCCGGGCCGCATGATGTCGTCACTCGGAAAGAGGCTGCGTCGGAAGCGCCTCATGCCGCCCAGCCAGCGATCGTAGTCGGCCGTCTTGCGGCGCAGGTACTCCAGGGATTCAGGGTGGGGGAGGATTAGGAAGCGGCCATCCTCGAGGCCCTCGATCACGCATTGGGCGACTTCCTCGGGTTCCCGGATGCCGTCGGTGCTGACCGACTTCTTGACCGTCTCCGAGTGCTCGATCAGCCGCGTGCGCACCCCCTGGGGGGCGAGCACCGCCACGCCGATGCCCTGATCACCGTGGGTGATCGCCAGGCTCTCGGCGAAGCCGATGGCGGCGTGTTTGGTGGTGGAGTAGGCGGCGTCGCCGATCTGGCTGATCAGGCCGGCGGCCGAAACGGTGTGCACAAAATAACCCGAGCCGCGGCTCAGCATGCCCGGCAGCGCCGCGCGCGCGCCCCACACGTGGGCCATCACGTTGACCCGCCAAACGCTGTCCCACTGCTCGTCGGTCTGCGACGCCGCGGTCCAGCCCGGGGCGTCGGAATAGCCGAAGCCGGCGTTCTGCACGAAGAGGTCGAGCCCGCCCAGCTCGCCCTCACAGCGCGCCACCGCCCGGCGAATCGGCGCTTCCCGGGAGACGTCGCAGGGAATCGCCAGGGCGTGCGCTCCCCGCGCTCGCACCGCTTCGGCGGTCCGTTCAGCCCCGCGGGCGTCGAGGTCGGCAACGGCGACGGCGCGCGCCCCCTCCTCGGCGAAGCGCAGGCAGAGGGCCGCGCCGATGCCGTGGGCGCCGCCGGTGACCAGTGCGACTCGGTCTTTGAGCTTCATCCGTCTCCTCTCGATGCTGAAGGGTCGAATTCTCGGGGTCTCGTGGCCGGAGTTTGTCATGCGTCGCGCTTGACGGGCAGGCCCGGGGTCGGCGAGCTAAGATCGGGCGCCGTCGATTTCCAAGCGAAGACTCGAGGCGCCGCGCCGCTCGCCCTGGGCCACCCCGCCCGCCCGGCAGCCCGCGCGCGCCCTCAACCGAGGAGAGATCATGCGCCGCGCCGCTTCTACCAGCCTCGCCCTATCGCTCGCCCTCTCGCTCCTGCCGTCGATGGGGCCCGCCGCGGCTCATGAGGAGCCGTCCTCCGCCGCGGACGCCGCCCAAAGCGAGGAGGGAGCCTCCCCGTACGGCGTCCCTGGCGCGCCGCCGCGCGCCGAGGGCGAGGGGCCCTACGATCAGCTGATCCTGCGCGGCGCGACTCTGGTCAACGGCACCGGCGCGCCGCCGATCGGGCCCGTGGATATCGTGATCGAGGGCAACCGCATTCGCGCCGTCGAGGTGGTGGGCTACCCGGGCCTCGAGCCCGACCCCGAGGGGCGACCGCCCTTGGCCGAAGGCGGTCGCGAAATGGACCTCTCGGGTCATTATGTGCTGCCGGGCTTTGTCGACATGCACGGCCATATAGGCGGCAAGAGCCAAGGCACTCCCGCCGAGTATGTGTTCAAGCTTTGGATGGGTCACGGCATCACCACCGTGCGCGATCCGGGCTGCGGCCTGGGGCTCGATTTCTGCCTCGACCACCGCGCCTTGAGCGCCGCCAACGAGATCACCGCGCCGCGAATCTGGGCCTACATCTTTTTCGGTCTCGGCCGCGAGGAGCCCTTCGTTACCCCCGGCGAGGCGACGACGTGGATCGACGCCATGACGGATCGCGGGGTCGACGGCTTCAAATTCTTCGGCTATAGGCCCGACATCATGGAGGCCGCCGTGCGCCGGATCGCCGAGCGGGGCCTGCGCTCGGCCTGCCATCACGCCCAGATCGACGTCGCGCGGGTCAACGTGCTCAACACCGCCAGCTGGGGCCTGACCACCCTCGAGCACTGGTACGGGCTGCCCGAGGCGCTGTTCACCGACCGAACGGTGCAGCATTACCCCCTCGACTACAACTACCAGAACGAGCAGGATCGCTTCGGCGAGGCCGGACGGCTGTGGGCGCAGGCGGCGGAGCGCGGGTCGCCGCGCTGGAACGAGGTGATCGACGAGCTGCTGGCGGTCGACTTCACCTTCGTGCCGACCCTCACCATCTACGAGGCGAGCCGCGATCTGATGCGCGCCCGCCGCGCCGAGTGGCATGAGGAATACACCCTGCCCTCGCTGTGGGACTTCTATCGGCCGTCGCGCAAGGCCCACGGCTCCTACTGGTTCGACTGGTCGACCGAGGAGGAGGTGGCCTGGCGCGCCAACTACCGCAAGTGGATGGATTTTTTGGTCGACTACAAGAACCGAGGGGGGCGGGTGGCCGCCGGATCCGACAGCGGCTTCATTTACAAACTCTACGGCTTCGGCTTCATCCGCGAGCTCGAGCTGCTGCGCGAGGCCGGCTTTCACCCCCTGGAGGTGATCCGGGCCGCCACCCTGAAGGGCGCCGAGGCGCTCGGCATCGCCGATCAGGTGGGCAGCGTGGAGCCCGGCAAGCTGGCCGATTTGGTGGTGGTGGAGACCAACCCGCTGGCCAATCTCAAGGTGCTTTACGGGACCGGGGCCATCCGGCTCGACGAGGCCAACGTGCCGCGCCGGGTGGGCGGCGTGAAGTACACGATCAAGGACGGCATCGTCTACGACGCCAAGGGCCTGCTGGCCGACGTGCGGCGGATGGTCGAGGAGGCCAAGGAGAAGGCCGGGCGGCCGGAGCTGGTGCAGCCCGGGCTGCCGGGCGACGTGCCCAATCTCGAGGCGGACCGGGCCGCTCCTCCCTGACCCGTCGGCCCGCGGCGGAGTCTAATTCCTCGAGCCGGGCGAAACCTTGGGCGTTTGAAGCCTAGAAATTAAAGGAGACTCCCATGCAGAAGCTCGCTTTCCCCCGGACAGTCCTACTGCTGATCGCGATCGCCCTGCTCGCCGCTCCGGCCTTTGGCGCCGGCAGCTCGAAGAAGGCCAAGCCCAAAGACGACGCCGAGACCCACTACAACGCCGGCGTCGACCTGATCAAGAAGGGTGACTTCAAGGCGGCCACCAAGAAGCTCAAGAAGGCCGTCGAGATGAAGGAAGACTTTGCCGAGGCGCACAACAACCTCGGCTACGCCCTGCGCAAACAAGGGGCCAAGCACTACGACAAGGCTCTCGCCCACTACAACCGCGCCCTCGAGCTGAACCCCAAGCTATCCCAGGCTTACCACTACCGCGGCATTCTCCACGCCCTGGCTGGTGACGAGGCCGAGGCCAAGGCCGACCACGCCTCGCTGCTCGATCTCGATCGCGAGCTGGCCGATGAGCTGATGAAAGTGCTCGCCTCGGGCGAGGAGCCCAAGGGGACCGCGGGTCTGGCCTGGCAGTAGCGCCGGCGTCGGCCGACGAGGCTCTGAGAAGAGTCAGCCGTCCTCGGCCTTCAGGGGCCGAGGCGGCGTCTGCTCTCCCGGCGTTCTCTCCTCGGGCAGCCAGCGCTGGATCATGGAGCCCAGATCGTCCTGGGTGAACGGCTTGGAGAGATAGTCGTCCATGCCGGCCGCAAGGCATTTTTCCCGATCACCTTCCATGGCGTGGGCCGTGAGGGCGATGATCGGCAGATGACCCCCGCCCAGCTCCCGCTGCCGCCAGCGGCGGGTCGCCTCATAGCCGTCGACCTCGGGCATCTGGCAGTCCATGAGCACCAGAGAGAAGCCGCCGTCGGCGAGCCTCTCGAGCGCCGCGGCGCCGTCTGACACCACTTCAAAGCGCAGGCCGAGATCCTCGAGCTGCGCCTCGAGCACCTGCTGGGTCACCGGGTTGTCCTCGGCCACCAGCAGACGCGAGGCCGCGGCCGCGTCTCCCTCCTCGGCGGGCTCGGCGTCGCGTTCCCTGTCCCGACGAGGCGCCGCGGGAGCGGTCTCGAGTAGCGGCGGCTGCCGGGGCGGATGCGCTCCGAGCTCCACCAGGTTTTCGGTCGGCTCGGCGTGGCGCAGGCGACAGGTGAAGGTGAACCGCGAGCCGCGGCCGGGCTCTGAGTCCACCGACAGCTCGCCGTCCATGATGCGCACCAGGCGCTGGCAGATGGCGAGGCCGAGCCCGGTCCCGCCGTAGCGCCGCGTGGTGGAGCTGTCGACCTGCGAGAAAGGCTGGAAGAGCGCCTGCTGGTCCTCCGGGGAGATGCCGATGCCCGTATCGGCCACGGTCGCGCGCAGGATGAAGGTCTCGTCGAGGGGGTCTTCCGGATCGTCCTCGGCGTCGAGGCTGACGGTGATCGAGCCTTCGGCGGTGAATTTGATGGCGTTGCCGACCAGGTTGAGAAGCACCTGACGCAGGCGCATGGGGTCGCCTCCGGCCATCTCGGGCAGGTCCGCCCGCAGGCGGCGGTCAAAGCCGAGGTTTTTTGCCAGCGCGCGGGACTCGAGAAGATCGAGCACGCCGTCGACCGTGGCGCGCAGGGGAAAGGTCACCCGCTCGATGGTGAACTGCGCGGACTCGACCTTGGAGAAGTCGAGGATGTCGTCCACGATGTGCAGCAGGGACTCCGCCGAGCTGCGGATGATCCCGGCGCGGTGGCGCTGGCGCGTCTCGAGGGTGCTGTCCTTGGCCAGCAGCTCGGCGGCGCCCAGGATGCCGGTCATAGGGGTGCGAATCTCGTGGCTCATATTGGCCAGGAAAGCGCCCTTGGCCTGGTTGGCCCGGTCCGCCGCCTGCTGGCTGCGCCGCAGGCTCTCGACCTCCGACTCCATGGCGACAAAGCGGCGCCCGAGCGAGAGGATCAGGCAGACGATCAGGAAGGCGAAGCCCAGGCCGGTGAGCGGCGGGGAGTCGAGCCAGCCGCGGGCCACCGCCGTATCGTGGAGGAAGGTCGCCGCGGCCCCGAGGGCGCCGATCGCCACCGTGCGCGCCTCGGGCCGCCGGCGCACCACGGCCTCCTTGGCCACGGTCCAGGCGCCGATCGCCGTCACCACGGCCATCAGCACCTGCCAAAAGGGCAGGAGCACAATGTTGAGGCGCAGGCCCGGCAGGGCGACCAGCGCGCCCAGGGCGAAGTTGAGAACCTGAACGGCGCGCAGGGTCGGGCCGATCTGCAGTCCGATCAGCGGCCAGATCAGCTGGATGAAGAGGGCCAGCAGCAGATAGAGGAGAACGTGCTCGATTTCCTTGAGCAGCTCAAAGTGGTCGAGAACCAGGTACTTCCACTGCGTCCTGAGCGCTCCGTAGAGCGCGAAGCCGAGCGCCGTTAAAGCGAACCACAAAAAGGCGTCGTATTGAGGCCGCCGCCGGTAGAGCTCGAGGTGCACCAGGCCGAGAAGAAAGAACCAGCCCGAGAGAAAGAGCGGCAGCATGTCGGCGCGCAGCTCACGGGCGGTGAGATCGGCGATCGGTCCCAGCAGCAGGGGACCCCGGTGCGGACCCCCCACCGAGCTGCGCGTCACCGGCGATTTCCACACGCGCAGGGCGAGCACGGCGCGTCCCTCGGCGTCGAAGGCCGCGGGCGGCAGTCTGTAGGTGCGGTGGCGGTCGTAGTCGAGCTCGGGCTGCGGCGGCAAAGAGCCCACCCCGCCGAGCAGCAGGCCGCCGGCGTAGATCTCGTAGGCGCTGTCGACCCCGCCGATCGTCACCCCGGCGGCGTGTCGGCTGATCGAAGGCGGCAGCTGCAGGGTGGTGCGATACCACGCCATCTCGCTGACCGCGTCGCGCCGGCCAAAGCCCGTCGGCACCTCGACGAGTCGCCACAGCTCGAGCGGCAGCCTCGGCCGAGCCCACAGGGGATCATCGCCGGTGCGAAAGTGCCAGGGGCCGCTCAAATCCACCACGTCGTGAGCCGACGAGCGGTCGAGGGCCTCGAGGCTCGGAGCCGACTGAGCCTCGAGCGGGCCGGAGAAGATCGAGGCGGCGGCGATGAGCCACGGGACCAGAGCGCCGGCGGCCCGTGATCGGGGCCGAGCGGCGAACCGGAGCCTGCGGCGCAGAAAAGGACGCTTCATGATCGCGATCGGGATGCTTTCCAGGATCGCGTCAGGATACCTCCATCGCCCGCGGGTGCCGCACTCGAGAGCGGAAAGCCCGCCACCCGGCCGCTCAGCGTCTCCAGGCGGCGTGGGCGGCGCGCACCGTCTGGAAGTGGATATCCACCACGTCCGCCAAGTCGGGGGCGTAGCCGCCGGCCATGGCCACGGCGACCGGCAGATGCTCCGCGGCGCAGCGCTCGAAGACCAGGGCGTCGCGCCTCGCCAGGCCCTCCTTGGTCAGTGCCAGCTTGCCGAAGCGGTCGCCGTGCCAGGGATCCGCTCCGGCCACGAAGATCGCCAGATCGGCTCCCGCTACCGCCATGGCTCGCTCCAGGGCCGAGTCGAGGCACTCGAGGTACTCCTCGTCTCCGGTGCCGTCGGCGAGGGCGACGTCGAGATCGCTTTTCTCTTTGTGGAAGGGGAAATTGCGCGCGCCGTGAATCGAGAGGGTGTAGACGCTGCTGTCGCCCGCGAAGATCGACGCCGTGCCGTTACCCTGGTGCACGTCGCAGTCGATCACGATCACCCGACGCACGGCGCCCGCGGCCTGCAGGCAGCGAGCGGCCACGGCGGCGTCGTTGAAGACGCAGAAGCCTTCGCCCCGATCGCTGAAGGAATGGTGGGTGCCGCCGGCGAGGTTCACCGCCACGCCCCCCGAGCGCAGGGCGCTGCGGCTCGCGGCCAGGGTGCCGCCGGCCGAGCGCCGCGACCGCTCCACCAGAGCGGGGGACCACGGAAACCCCACCCGCCGCCACGCCTTGGGATCCACCTCGCCGGCCACCACGCGGCGGATGTAGTCCGGATCGTGGGCGAGGGCCAGCTGACCGTCGCTCGCCGCCTTGGGCACCTCGAGAACGAGGGGCTCGAGCTCGGCGGTCACCCTTTCGCGCAGCAGGCGATATTTCTCCATCGGAAAGCGATGGTTTTCAGGCAGGGGCAAGACGAATTGATCACAATAGAATGTCTGCATATTGTCAGAAGCAGTTAAGCGTACGGGCAACCCGTGATCGACACCCGGGCGGCCCTTTTGAAGATTCGGGAAATTATTCGGAAATTTCCGGCCTTCGGAGGCGGCCCGAAAACTCGCCTGGGCTCAGGGTCTAGGCGCCGCCGCGAGGGCTTCCCAGGCACCCACTGGCGCGCCTTTGCGGCCACCGTAAGCTGCTGCAATATCGGGAGTTCCAGAGTGACGTACTGCATCTTGGGGATGTGTTGACAGGTACAACTACATCTTGTACCTTGAGGCTGGCTTCGGTACGATATAGATGAAGCCACATAAGTGGCGATCTCGTTTCGACGAGAAAACCGGCCGACTGGACACCGGCCGGCAGGGCCAGAGCGCACGCTGGCCTCAGGAGAAGCCTTGCCTCGCAGGGCCGCCGCGCCGTTCGCGCTTCAGCGAAACGTCTCATGCATCGTCGGCGGTTCAGATACGGCTGGAAAACAGGACTCGGAAACAAGGGCGGAGGTCATTCGGATGTTGGAGCTACGAGTCGTCAAGCGCACTGGGGCGGTTGTGGACTTCGACCCCCAGCGGGTCTTCAGCGCGATCAGCAAAGCGGTCGCGGCCACGGAGTACACCCTCGACGAGCGCGACGTCGAAGGCATTGTGGACGACGTCAACGTGGAGATCAGAGGTCGGTTCACCGACTTCTATCCCAACGTCGAGAATATTCAGGACATCGTCGAGAAGCATCTCGTCAGAGCGCAGCATTACGAAATCGCCAAGGCCTACATCCTCTACCGCGCCGAGCGGCAGAAGGCGCGCGAGGTGGCGGCCGAGCGGGCCATCGAAAACGCCAAGCTCGGCAAGCTGACGGTCAAGAAGCGCGACGGCCGTCTCCAGCTGCTGAACGTCAAGAAGATCGACGATAGCCTGCGCCGCGCGGCCGAAGGCCTCGGCGACGGCGACGTCGACTTCGACGCCATCCTGCGCGAGGTGGTGAAAAACATCTTCGACGAGGTGGAGACCGCCGACATCGACCGCGCCATGGTGCTGGCCTCCGCGGCCTTCATCGAGCGCGATCCGGCGCACTCCTACCTCGCGGCGCGCCTCCTGCGCCAGCGCGTGATCAAGGAGGTGACCGGGCGCTCGGTGCGCGACGACGAGCAGGACGCGGTCTACCGCGCCACCTTCGCGGAGAACATCCGCGAGATGATGGAGCGCTCCTACCTCGACCGCCGCATGGGCGATTTCGATCTGGACCGCTTAGCCGCCGCCCTCAGGCCCGAGCGCGACCTGCAGTTTCAGTATCTCGGCCTGCAGACCCTCTACGAGCGCTACTTCCTGCGCTCGAAGGACCGCTGCGCGGAGCTGCCCCAGGCTTTCTGGATGCGCGTCGCCATGGGTCTCGCCATCGAGGAAAAAGACCAGCGGGACGAGTGGGCCATCGAGTTCTACGAGCTCCTCTCCCAGCGCCGCTTCGTGTGCTCCACCCCGACGCTCTTCCACTCCGGAACCTCACATCCGCAGCTCTCCTCCTGCTATCTGACCACCGTCGAGGACGACCTGAAGCACATCTTCAAGTGCCTGGGCGACAACTCTCAGCTCTCCAAGTGGTCGGGCGGCATCGGCAACGACTGGTCCAACATTCGCGCTACCGGCGCGGCGATCGAGTCGACCAAGGTCGAAAGCCAGGGCGTGATCCCCTTTCTCAAGATCGCTAACGACGTCACCAACGCCATCAACCGCTCGGGTAAGCGGCGCGGCGCGACCTGCGCCTACCTCGAGACCTGGCACTACGACATCGAGGATTTCCTCGACCTGCGCAAGAACACCGGAGACGAGCGTCGCCGCACCCACGACATGAACACGGCGAACTGGATTCCCGATCTGTTCATGAAGCGGGTGCTGGCCGACGAGCAGTGGACCCTCTTCTCGCCCGACGAGGTGGCCGACCTGCACGGCCTCTACGGCCGCGCCTTCGAGGAGCGCTACCGCCATTACGAGGCCAAGGCCCGCCAGGGCGAGATGGATCTCGTCAAGGTGCTGCCGGCCAAGGCCCTGTGGCGCAAGATGCTGACCATGCTCTTCGAGACCGGCCACCCCTGGATCACCTTCAAAGACGCGTGCAACGTGCGCTCGCCGCAGGATCATTGCGGCACCATCCATAGCTCGAATCTGTGCACCGAGATCACGCTCAACACCTCGGCCGACGAGACCGCGGTCTGCAACCTCGGATCGATCAACCTGGCCGAGCACATGTCGGCGAACGGCGAGCTGCAGCGCGATCTGCTGGCGGAGACGGTCAAGACCGCCATCCGCATGCTCGACAACGTGATCGACATCAATTTTTACCCGACCGAGGAGGCGCGCAACTCCAACCTGCGCCATCGCCCGATCGGTCTCGGCATGATGGGCTTCCAGGACGCCCTCTACTTGCTCGGTCTGTCCTTCGAGTCCGAAGCCGCCCTCGAGTTTGCCGACTCCACCCACGAGTGGATCAGCTACCACGCGATCCAGGCGTCCTCCGAGCTGGCCAAGGAGCGCGGCTCCTACCCGTCCTTCCGAGGCTCCAAGTGGTCCCGGGGCCTGATGCCCCTCGATACCCTGGACCTACTCGAGCAGGAGCGCGGCGTGCCGATCGAGGTGTCGCGCACCGCTCGCCTCGACTGGCAGAGCCTGCGTGAGCACGTGGTCGAGCACGGCATGCGTAACTCGAACACGATGGCGATCGCGCCCACCGCCACCATCGCCAACATCACGGGCTGCTTCCCGTGCATCGAGCCGATCTACAAGAACATCTACGTCAAGGCCAACATTTCGGGCGAATTCACCATCGTCAACAGCTACCTGGTGGACGAGCTGAAGGAGCTGGGCCTGTGGAATGACCAGATGCTCGATCAGCTCAAGTATTACGACGGCAACGTCTCGATGATCGAGGGCGTGCCGGACTCGATCAAGGCCAAGTACAAGGAGGCCTTCGAGATCGATCCGGTGCACGCCCTGCGCATGACCGCGGCGCGCGGCAAGTGGATCGACCAGAGCCAGTCCCACAACGTGTTCATGAAGGGCACGTCGGGCAAGATGCTCAATCTCATCTACTCCTCGGCCTGGCGCATGGGCCTCAAGACGACCTACTACCTGCGCAGTCTCGGCGCCACGCAGATCGAGAAATCGACCCTCGATGCATCCAAGTTCGGCTACACGCAGAAACGCGAGTATCAACCCCTCGCGGCCAAAGGCGGCTCTGCAGACAGCCAGACGCCGCCGCCAGCGGGCGGCGGCGGCGCCAAGCCGGCGCCTCCCGCCGCGGCCCAGCCTGTGTCGGCGCGTCCCGGAGCCCCCACGGCGGACGCCAACCTGTGCCGGGTCGAAGACCCCGAGTGCGAGGCCTGCCAGTAGGAGGCAGGCAGGCATCCGCGGCCGGCCGAGATCCCGCGGATGCTGGCCAGAGCGCCCGCGAGCCCCATCCATCCCACCAGCGAAGAGCACACACCCATCGATCGACGGATCGACCCAGCCCGCAGCGCGGAGCAGCGAAGAGCAGAGGAGAGAACGCCATGACGATCATCAACAACTCGAAAACCGACCCGAACAAAATCCTGCCCATGCGCTACAAGTGGGCCCGGGAGCACTATAAGAACGGGATCGCCAACAACTGGACTCCCGAAGAGATCTCGATGCAGAAGGACGTCGAGCAGTGGAAGTCCGACAAGGTCCTCTCGGCCACCGAGCGCCGGCTGATCCTGTGGAATCTCGGCTTCTTCTCGACCGCCGAATCGCTGACCGCCAACAACATCGTGCTCGCGGTCTACAACCACGTCACCAACCCGGAATCGCGCCAGTATCTGCTGCGTCAGGCTTTCGAAGAAGCGGTCCACACCGACTGCTTCATCTACTGCTGCGACACCCTCGGCCTCGACGCGGACGAGATCTACAACATGTACGAGACCATCCCCTCGATCAAAGAGAAGGATGATTTCGTGGTCAGCCTCACCTCCTCCGTCTTCGACCCGCA
>JBCCLG010000063.1:0-13116 GCA_039027015.1 Acidobacteriota bacterium
GTCGATCACCATGCCGGAGATGATGTTCGCCTCCTGGTCGACCGACTCCTGAATGATGCGCGCCGCCTCGGCCACCTCGTGGAGGGTCAGATCGTGACCGCCCGCGATGTTGAGCAGAACGCCGCGCGCGCCCTCGATGGAGGTCTCCTCCAGCAGCGGCGAGGAGATCGCCCGCTGGGCCGCCTCCACCGCGCGGTTCTCGCCCTTGGCCACGCCCGTTCCCATGAGCGCCATGCCCATGCCGGTCATGATCGCCTTGACGTCGGCGAAGTCGACGTTGATCTCGCCCGGCACGGTGATCAGGTCGCTGATGCCCTGAACCGCCTGGCGCAGCACGTCGTCCGCGGCCAGAAAGGCCTCGGTGAGCGGCGTGCCGCGGTCGACGAAGGAGAGCAGGCGCTCGTTGGGGATGGTGATCAGGGTATCGACGCTGTTGCGCAGATCCTCCACCCCGCGCTCGGCCCAGGTCTGGCGTCGCCGGCCCTCGAAGCCGAAGGGTTTGGTGACGATGGCCACGGTCAGGGCGCCGATCTCCGCCGCCAGCGAGGCGAGAATCGGCGCCGCGCCGGTGCCGGTACCGCCGCCGAGGCCGGCGGTGATGAAGACCATGTCGGCGCCGTCGAGGGTTTTTAGGATCTCGTCGGTATCTTCGATCGCCGACTTGCGGCCGACCTCGGGATCGCCGCCGGCCCCCAGGCCGCGGGTCAGGCCCTCGCCCAGCTGCAGCTTGATCGGCGCTTCGTTGCGCGCCAGGGCCTGCATATCGGTGTTGGCGGCGATGAATTCGATGCCGCGCAGCTTGGCCTGGATCATCCGGTTGACGGCGTTGCCGCCGCCGCCGCCCACGCCGATGACCTTGATCTTGGCCGGCGGCTGAATGCGGGTGTCGAGGGTGATCGCGGGCTGCGCGTCGTTCTGCGGTTCGTCGAAAAGGATCATGTTGTTTCCCTTTCCTTGGCTACTCATCATCAATCAATAAAAGGTCTACAGCGAATGGGCGGTCAAAAATCAGGCCGTCCGTACTCAAAGAAGCTCAGTGAAGTCGAGACGTTGAATGGGTCCGTGGATGTGTGAGGAAGTCATGCTCTCGAGGCTCGGCTCAGAGCAGATCGGAGAAGACGTTGCGCAGGTTGCCCAGCCACTGGCGCACCGAGGGCATGCTCCTCTGGCCGCTGCGCTTCTGCTGGTCGGCGGCCATCTGGCCGTAGAGCAGCAGGCCCGAAGCCGCGCACCACTGCGGGCTCGAGATGACGTCGACCAGGCCGCCGAGGCGCTCGGGCAGGCCGTAGCGGGTGTTGGCCTGGAAGACCTGCTCCGCCAGCTCGAGGATGCCGTCGAGCTTGGCGCCGCCGCCGGTCAGCACCACGCCGCCGCGCATCTGGTCGTCGAGGCCGTGGCGGGTGAGGTCCTGCATGATCAGCGTGAACAGCTCCTCGGCTCGCGGCTGCAGGATCTCGCACAGCTCCCGGCGCGGCACGATGCGCTGACTGCCGCCGGCCACCGCCGGCACCGTCACGCCGTCGTCCTCGTCGATCATGGAGTCCAGGCAGCAGCCGAAGCGCAGCTTGATGCGCTCGGCCTCGGCGAAGGGCGTGCGCAGCACCATGGCGAGGTCGTTGGTGAAGTGGCTGGCGCCGATCGGCAGCACCGCGCTGTGGCGCACCTCGCCCTCCGAGAAGAGGGCGAACTCGGTGCCGCCGTTGCCGATATCGACCAGCAGCACGCCGAGCTCGCGCTCGTCGCCTGAAAGGGCGATCTCGGCGGTGGCCAGGGGCTCGAAGACCAGCTCCAGGACCTCGATGCCCGCCCGGTTGACGCAGGTCTGCAGGGTTTTGGTGCGCGTCGAGTTGCCGGTGGTCAGGTGCAGCGAGACCTCGAGCCGGCTGCCCAGCATGCCGAGGGGCTCGGCGATGCCGCCCTGCTCGTCGACGATGAACTCCTGCGGGATGGCGTGCAGGATCTCGCGGTCTGACGGCAGGGCCGCCGACTGCGCCGCCTCGAGCACCCGGTGGATGTCCTGGCGGGTGATCTCGCGATCCTTGCGCGACACCGAAACGATGGCTCTCGAGTTGACGCTCCTGATGTCGGAGCCGGCGATGCCGACGTAGGCCCGGGAGATGTCGACCCCGGCCATCACCTCGGCCTCTTCGGTTGCCTGCTTGAGCGCCTCCACGGTTTGCTCGACGTTGACGATGTTGCCGCGCCGGGTGCCCCGGTTGGGCGCCAGGCCTTTGCCGACGACCTCCAGGGTGTCGCCGTCGCGCTGTCCGATGAGCACCCCGACCTTCGAGGAGCCGATGTCGATACCAACTAAGGGTTCGTCGACCTTCCGCATATCACGCTCGCTGCTTATAACCGCCCGGGGGGCCTTGTCCCTCGGGCTGTTGGATGATGATCCGCCGGGCGAAGCGCAGGTCGACCGCGTCGATGGTGTCGAATCTCTCGACAAGACGCGGCAGCAGGGCTCGCAGCTGGCGGGCTTTTTCGTGGAGGCTGCCCGTTCGAACGACCAACGGAAAGGGCAAGGAGGTCGTGTACACACGGAAGTCGCGCTGGCCCAGAATCTCGATCTCGGAGAGCCCCTCCGACCAGCCTTGGCCGGCTTCGTGGATCTCCTCGAGCAGCGTGAGGGCGGCGGGCACCGCCTCCAGGGAGCCGCTCAAGATGGGTAGATCGAGGCCCGGGTCCGGGCGCGAGAGGTCGACCGGTTCGATCGGTCGACCCGCGAAATCAATCCACACGAGGCCGGCGTCGCCGCGGTAAAGAGCCGCCTCGCGGCGCTCGACCAGGCGCACCTCGAGGGTGCTCGGCGGCCGCTTGCGCAGGCCGACTTCGGCGATCCAGGGATGGGCGACGAGGCTCTCCTCCAGCTCGTTGAGGTCGAGCCGCCAGAGGTTCTGGCCGCCGTAGGGCGCGAGGGCCTTGTGCACCCAAGACTTGGCCACCCGGCCGGTGGGCGGGGTGTCGACCTCGAGGCCGGTGAAGGCGAAGGAGGCGCCGTAGAGCAGCCAGGCGGCGAAAGCCGCCGGCAGGCCGACGATCATGAGAGCCGCCGCCAGGGGCCGCAGCCAGCGGAACCAGGGGCTGCGGCGACGGCGCCGCACGTTGCGGTTGCGCGGCCTGCGAAACGGCAGAACGCGGCTGCTCGGGGCGGCGGGGGTCGCCGCCAAGGCGGCCGCGTCTCCGGCCTGCTCCGCGGCCTCGCCGGTGATCGGGTCGCCGGGCGGAAAGTCGACGAACGAGGAGTCCGGAGGCGGCGCAAAGGCGTCGTCCGCGCTCCCTGGCAGCTCAGAGCCGGCGGCCGCCTGATCGTCTGGGCAGGGGACCCCCAGCTCGGGCGGCTCGTCCCACTCGAGGTTCACGACCTCGGGCGCCCGATTCGGCTCGCGCCGGCCCGGAATCTCGAAGGGCACGAGCTTCCTGCCTCCGCGCCGACCCTTCACGGGGCACCTCCGGGGCGAACGTCGCCCAGCTGGGCGGCGAGGCGGAAGATGTCGCCGGCGCCGAGGGTCAGCACCACGTCGCCCTCTCCGAGACTGCCGGCGTCGGCGAGGTGCGCGAGCTGGCCCTCGGCGTCGCGCCGCCAGTTCTCCAGGTAGCGCACCCGCCGGTGGCCGCTGCGCTTGGCCTCGCGCACCACGTCTTCGCCGCTCACGCCCTCGATGGGCCGCTCGCGGGAGGCGTAGATCGAGGTCACGACCGCCTCGTCGGCGCCGAGCAGGGCGCGGCCGAAGTCGGCGGCCATATCCCGGGTCCGGCTGTAGAGGTGGGGCTGAAAGACCGCGACGATGCGGCCTCGGGGGAACGCCTGGCGCGCCGCCTCGAGGGTCGCCGCCATCTCCGTGGGGTGGTGGGCGTAGTCGTCGACCACCGCGGCGCCGCGGAAGAAGCCGAGGTGCTCGAAGCGCCGATGCACGCCGCCGAAGCCCGCCAGGGAGCGCGTAATGCGGTCCATGGGAATGCCCAGGGCGCGGCCCACCGCCACCGCGGCGAGGGTGTTCTGCACGTTGTGGCGACCGGGCATGGGCACGCTCACCGTTCCCAGCTCCTCCTCGCCGGCCACCACCCGGAATCGGCAGCCGCCGGGCGACGGCTCGATATCGCGCGCCGAGAGGTCGGCCTGGGGCGTCAGGCCGTAAGTCACCACCCGATGGTTGGCGGTCAGGCGCGGCAGGATGCTTTGGATGTTTTCATCGTCCAGGCAGAGGATCGCCTGGCCGAAGAACGGCACTCGGCCGGCGAAGTCCACAAAGGCCTCGCGGATGGCGTCGAGATCGCGATAGGTGTCGAGGTGGTCGACGTCGATGGTGGTCACCACCGCCAGCACCGGCATCAGGCGCAGGAAGCTGCGGTCGAACTCGTCGGCCTCGGCCACCAGATAGGGGCTGCCGCCCACCCGGGCGCCGGTGCCCGTTACCCGCATGCGGCCGCCGACGATCACCGTCGGATCGAGGCCCGACTCGGTCAGCAGGGTGCCGACCAGCGAGGTGGTCGTGGTCTTGCCGTGGGTGCCGGCGATGGCGATGCCGTACTTCAGCCGCATCAGCTCGCCGAGCATCTCGGCCCGGCGCACCACCGTGATGCCGCGCTCGCGGGCGGCGCGGATCTCGGGATTGTCGTCGGGCACGGCGGACGACTTGACCACCAGGTCGACGCCGGGCGCCAGGTGCTCGGGGTCGTGGCCCTGGTGGACCTCGATACCGAGAGACTCTAGGCGCTCGACCGCCGCCGAGCGCGACTGGTCGGACCCCGAGATGCGCAGGCCCTCGGCCAGCTGGCGCTCCTCGAGCAGCACCTCGGCGATGCCGCTCATGCCGGCGCCGCCGATGCCGACGAAGTGCACGTGGGAGAGTCCGGCGAAGATCGGGAACATCAGCTGTTCCTCCCGGCGTGCCCCGCCGCGTGATCTTCCAGGCGATCGGCGATGTGCGCCGCGGCCCCGGGCCGGCCCATGGCGCGCGCCGCGTCGGCCATGGCGGCCAGGCGGGGCCGGTTCTCGAGCAGCTCGCCGAGCAGGCGAGCGAAGCCCGCGCCGCGCGCGGTCTCCTCGCCGGGCTCGCCGCTCGCGTCTTCGTCCTCGAATACCTCGGCCGCGCCGGTTTGGGCCAGCTCGCGGGCGTTATAAACCTGGTGACCCGCGGCGAGGCGCAGCGGCACCAGGAGCGCGGGGCGGCCGGCGGCGCAGATCTCCGCCAAAGTGATGGCGCCGGCGCGCGACACGATCAGATGACTCTCCGCCATGGCCCCCGCCATGCGGTGGAGAAAGGGCACCAGCTCCACCTGCACCCTCGGGCCGTCCGGCCGATAGCCGCCGCCCTCGACCTCGACGGTGTGGATGCCGCGCCGGGCGTAGGCTTCGCGGGCCGCCGGCAGGTGCCGCTCGCCGGTTTGATGGCGCACGACGATCGGGCCATGGCTGCGGCCCAGGGCATTGAGGGCGCCGGGCAGCAGCTCGTTGAGCTTGGCGGCGCCCTGGCTGCCGCCCAGAACCAGGAGCTTATGGGGCGCGCCCCAGGGCAGATCCTCGGCGACGTCGAAGAATTCAGCGCGCACCGGAACGCCGGTGTGGGTGGCCGGGCAGCGCAGCTGCCGGGCCGTTCTCGGGTGGGCGGTGAGCGCCTCGCGGGCCAGGCGCGAGAGCGCCCGGTTGGCGAATCCGGCGTTGGCGTTGGGCTCGAGGAGAAGAGCGGGCACTCCGGCGAGGCGGGCGCCGAGCACCGCCGGCGCCGAGACGTAGCCGCCGGTGCCGAGCACCACGCGGGCGCGCTCGCGCTGGACCAGGCGGCGCGCGGCCAGGCCCGAGGCGGCTAGGGTGGCGAGGGACCGCACCTTGCCCGCCACCCCGCGGCCGACCAGGGGACGGGCGTCGAGGGCGCGGAAGGCGAGGCCGCGGCGCGTCACCAGGCTCTCCTCGAGGCCGCTCTCGCGGCCCGCCCAGGCGACCTTCCAGCCGCGGCGCTCGAGCTCCGCGGCCACCGCCAGCCCGGGAAACACGTGGCCGCCGCTGCCGCCGCCGGCGATCAGCGCCCGGCGATCGGCGCGGGTCGAGGCCGCGGGGGCGACGCTCATGGCCCCCCTCCGTGCTGCGAAACGTTGAGGATCAGGCCGGCGGCCAGCAGGCTGGTGATCACCGAGGAGCCGCCGTGGGAGATGAACGGCAGGGGCACGCCGGTGGTCGGCATGACGCCCAGGGCGACGCTCATGTGCACCAGGGCCTGGCCCACCAGCAGCGCCGTCAGGCCCCAGGCGAAGTATCGGCCGAAGGCCTCCGGGGCCTGCTGGCCGGCCACCACGCCACGCCACAGCAGCACCGCGAAAAGGCCGATGAAGAGGAGCGATCCAAAAAAGCCCAGCTCCTCGGCGACGATCGAAAAGATGAAGTCGGCGTGGGGCGACGGCAGAAAGTGCAGCTTCTGCACGCTGCCTCCGGGGCCGAGCCCGAAGAGCCCGCCGGAGCCGACCGCGATCAGCGACTGCAGGAGCTGGAAGCCAAAGCCCAGGCGATCGGCCTCCGGATCGAGAAAAGCCAGCATGCGGCGGCGCCGGTAGTCCTGGGAGGCGATGGCGAGCACCACCATCGGCAGCACCACCAGGCCGCCGGCGAAGACGAAGCGCATCGACAGCCCGGCGAGAAAGACCATCAGCCCGGCGGGCAAACAGAGCAGCACGGTGGTGCCCAGATCCTTGCCGGCCATGATCAGCGCCGAGAAGAAGAGCGTCAGGCCGAGGACCGGGATCAGGAAGGAGTAGTGGTCGATGCGCTCTCGCTTGCGCTCGATCTGGTAGGCCAAGTAGAGAACCAGCACCAGCTTGGCCAGCTCCGAAGGCTGGAAGGACAGCCCGGCGAGGCGCAGCCAGCGGCGCGAGCCGTTGATCTCGGGGGTGAAGAGCACGGCCACGAGGAGCATGGTGATGCCGGCGATCAGCGGGTAGAGAAGCGCCGGCTTCTTGAACACCCGATAGTCGATGTGCATGAGCACCAGCATGCCCGCGAGGCCCAGAGCCACCGCGATGCACTGCTTGATCAGGAGCGGGTTGGCGAGCAGGGCGCCGCCGGCGCTCATGGCCGCCTCGCCGCGCACCAGGGGCGCGGTGGAGGACTGCACCATCACCAGGCCGAGCAGCACCAGCAGCAGCACGGTGGCGAAGAGCAGGCGATCGAAGGCCAGCTTACGCGCCATCGCTCGCCTCCGCGGTCTCGTGCACCAGGCGCTGGAAAACGCGCCCGCGCTCGGAATAGTCGGTGAATTGGTCGAAGCTCGAGCAGGCGGGAGAGAGCAGAACCGTTTCGCCCGGGCGGGCCGTTTGGCTCGCTCCCTCGACGGCGTTGGCCAGGGTGCCGGCGCGCTCGAGGGTGGTGATCATGCCCGGAAAGGGGCGCAGGGCGCGCTCGAAGAGCTCCGCCGACTCGCCGATCAGATAGGCCACGCGGGCCTTGCGCGCCACCAGCCGGCACAGGCCCTCGAGATCGCCGCCCTTGAAGATGCCTCCTAAGATGATCAGCACGCGGCCGTCCTCGAAGCCCGAGAGCGAGCCGAGGGTGGCCGCCGGGTTGGTGCCCTTGGAGTCGTCGAACCACACCACGCCGCCGATTTCGCGGACCAGCTGGAGGCGGTGGGGCAGGCCGCTGAAGCCGTGCAGCCCGCGGCGCAGGTGCACGGGCTCGGCGCCCAGGGCGCGCGCCAGAAGCGCCGCGGCCATGGCGTTTTCGAGGTTGTGGGGGCCGGGCAGCGGCACGTCGGTCGCGGCGAAAAGAGGCAGGGGGGGGCTGCCGGGAGCGATCTCCATCACCGTATCGCCGTCGAGAAAGCAGCCGTCCTCAACCGGGCCCGTGCGCGAGAAGAGCCGCACTCGGCCGGCGAGCGCTCCGGCGGCCTCGCGCACCCGAGGATCGTCGGCGTTGTTCACCGCGAGATCGCCCTCGCCCTGGCGGGCGAAAAGGCGCATCTTGGCGTCGCGGTAGGTCTTGAAATCCGGGTGGCGGTCGAGGTGGTCGGAGGCCAGATTGAGCAGCGCCCCGGCGACCGGATGGAAGCGGTCGACGGTCTCGAGCTGGAAGCTCGACAGCTCCACGACGTGAAGCAGCGGAGCGGAATCGCTCGCTTCGGGCGCGCCGTCCTTTGCGTCGGGAGCGGAGGTCAGCTGGCCGGAGAAAGGGTCGCCGATATTGCCGCACACTCGGACCCCGCCATCTCCCCGCAGGGCCCGCAGCATGGCGCCGGTGAGCGCGGTGGTGGTGCTCTTGCCGTTCGAGCCGGTGATGCCGACCACCGGCCCTTCGGCGTGGCGGAAGGCCAGCTCGACCTCGCCGATCACCGGCACGCCGGCCGCGCGGGCGGCTTCGAGAAGGGGCTTTTGAGGCGGCACGCCCGGTGACACCACCACGCCGTCGATCTCCCGCCAGTCGATCTCGGCCTCCGCAGGATTTTCAGCGCCGGTCAGGGCGCGAAAGCCCGCGTCGCCGGCGAACGCGGCGTCGAGCTCGAGGCTGCTCGCGGGCCGCCGGTCAACGGCGGTCACGGCCACGCCGCGGGCGCGCAGCAGCTGCGCCGCGGCCCGGCCCGAGAGGCCGAGTCCGTAGACCAGGGCGTGGCGCCATGGGAGGGGAGAGGGCTCGGTCATCGCAGCTTGAGGGTGGAGAGTGAGACCAGCGCGAAGAGCACGGCCAGGATCCAGAACCGGACGATCACCTTGGGCTCCGTCCAGCCCTTCAGCTCGAAGTGGTGATGCAGCGGCGCCATGCGGAAGATCCGCTTGCCGGTCAGCTTGAAGGAGGCGACCTGGAGAATGACCGACAGGCCCTCGAGCACGAAGAGGCCGCCGACGATCACCAGCAGCAGCTCCTGCTTGGAGAGCACCGCCACCATGCCGATGGCGCCGCCCAGGGCCAGCGAGCCGACGTCGCCCATGAAGACCTCGGCCGGATGGCAGTTGAACCACAAAAAGCCGAGGCTGGCGCCGACCAGCGCGCCGCAGAACACCGTCACCTCGCCGGCCCCCGGCAGGTGCTGGAACTGCAGGTAGCTCGACACCACGGCGTTGCCGGCGACGTAGGTGAACACCGCGTAGGTGGCGCCGGCGACCAGGGTCGAGCCGATGGCCAGGCCGTCGAGGCCGTCGGTCAGGTTGACCGTGTTGGAGGCGGCCACCAGCACCAGCATGACGAAGGGCACGTAGAGCCAGCCGAGGTTGAGGGAGACGTCTTTGAAGAACGGCACCAGCAGAATCGGCTCGAAGGCGTAGCTCGCCGGCAGGCTGAGAAGCAGCACCGCCGCGCCGCCCGCTACCACGTTCTGGGCGAGGAATTTGGCCCTGGCGGTAAGCCCGAGGTTGCTCCTGTTGCGCACCTTGAGGGTGTCGTCGGCGAGGCCGATCAGGCCGAAGGCGAAGGTGACGCCCAGCGCGACCCACACCAGCGCGTTGCCGAGATCCGCCCACAGCAGCGTGGCGGTCGACAGCGCGAAGAGGATCAGCAGCCCGCCCATGGTGGGCGTTCCCGCCTTCACCAAATGCGACTGCGGGCCGACCTCGCGGATGTTCTGGCCGAGGGAGAGGCGGCGCAGGGTGGCGATGAACCACGGCCCCAGAAAAACCGACAGGGCGAGGGCCGTCACCACGGCGCCCGCGGTGCGGAAGGTGATGTAGCGAAAGACGTTGAAGAACCCGAAGGTCTCGTGCAGAGGGAAGAGCAGGTGGTAGAGCATCAGTCACGCCCTCCCCCACCCGTCGACTTCGCCTCGAGATCGCCGCCGCCGCCGTCTCCATAAAGCTCGCGCAGCGCCGCCACGGCTCGCTCGAGGCCGACGCCCCGGGAGCCTTTGATCACCACCAGGTCGCCGGCGCCGAGCTGCCGGGCGCCGCCGGCGCCGCCCTCGATCGCGGGCTTGGTGGCCAGCCACGAGGCCACCGCCGTGGCGCTGGCGAACCAGGTGGAGCGCGCGCCGTGCTCCTCGGCCGCGGCGTGCAGGTGGCGCGACAGCTCGCCCACCGCCACCACGTGCTCGAAACCGAGCTCGGCGGCCCGCTTGCCGACCTGGCGGTGGAAGGCGTCTTCCTCCGGGCCGAGTTCGAGCATGTCGCCGAGAATCGCCACGCGTCGGCGGGCGGGCAGCAGGCGGGCGCTCTCGAGGGCGCGGGCCGCGGCGTCGGGATTGGAGTTGTAGCTGTCGTCGATCACCGTGATGCCGCCGGCGCGGCCGGCGGTGGCGCCCAGGCGCAGCACCTCGCCGCGCATGGAGGCGGGGCGAAACTCGGCCACGGCGCCCGCGATCTGCCGCGGCGTGACCCCGAGCTCGAGGGCGCAGGTGGCGGCGGCGAGGCAGTTCTCGACGTTGTAGAGCCCGTGAATCGGCAGCTCGATGCGCTGCTCGCCGCGGCCCGCCGAGGAGTCCAGGCGGAAGCGCAGGTCAAAGAAGCAGCCGACCCGAGGGGCGCCCGGGGAGCCGCCGCTCAGGGTCTGAGGCTCGCTGGCGGTGACGTCGGCGGGGCTGCGCAGGCCGTAGGTCAAAAGCCGGCCGCCGCGCGCCTCGTGGTGCCGGCGGGCGATGCGCATGACCTCCGGATCGTCGGCGTTGGCGATCACCAGGCCGCCGGGCTTGAGGCCGGCGAGCAGCTCGGATTTGGCCTCGGCGATGTCCCGCAGGCTGCGGAAATTCTCCAGGTGCACCGGCCGAACGTTGGTGAAGAGGGCGGCGTCGGGCTCGCCCAGGCGGCTGACTTCGGCCAGCTCTCCCGGGGTCGACATGCCCATTTCGGCGACCATCCACTCGGTGTCGAGGGGCACGCCCAGAAGAGCGAGAGGAAAGCCGTAGAGGTTGTTGAAGTTGCCGGGGCTCCTGGCCACCCGGAAGCGCTGCCCGAGCATGGCGGCGAGCAGCTCTTTGGTGGTCGTCTTGCCCGAGGAGCCGGTGATCGCCACCAGGTTCTCCGGCAGCTCGCGGCGCACCGCGCGGGTCAGGGCGTGGAGGGCCTTGAAGGTGTCATCCACCCGCAAGAAGGCGCAGGCGGCCGACTCCCGAGCGTCCGCCAGACCCTCGAGGTCGCGGTGGATGACCACCCCGGCGGCGCCGCGCCGGGCGGCGGCGAGGGCGAAGTCGTGGCCGTCGACCCGGGCGCCCGGCAGGGCGAAGAAGAGCTCGCCTCCGGCCAGGCGGCGGGAGTCGAAGGCGGCGCCGCACCAGGTGCCCGCGGCGCTGCCGGCCGCGAGGCGAGCGTCCATGGCGCGCTGCGCCTGCTCGAGGGTGCGCTCAGCCACAGTGCGCCTCCTCGCGGCGTCCGGCCTTGCTGGCCGCGAGAGCGGCGGCGAGCTCCAGGCGGTCGTCGAAGGGGATCACGCGATCGCCCAGATCCTGGGTGGTCTCGTGGCCTTTGCCGGCCACCAGCACCACCGAGCCGTCGGCGCGGGCGAGCTCCACCGCTCGGTGGATGGCGAGGCGGCGGTCGGGCTCGATGAGGTAGGACTCGCTGCCCGCCTCGATCAGGCCCGCCTCGGCCTCGGCCAGGATCCTCTGGGGGTCCTCGCGCCGCGGATTGTCGGAGGTCAGGATGGCCAGATCGGCCAGCTGGCCGACCACGCGGCCCATCTGCGGGCGCTTGCCGCGGTCGCGCTCGCCGCCGCAGCCGAAGACCGCGAGGATCGGCCGGTCGGTGATCTCGCGCAGGGCGCCCAAGGCGGCCTTGAGGGCCGCCGGCGTGTGAGCGAAATCGACCAGGGCCACCGCGTCTCCGGGCACCCGCTCGAGCCGCCCGGGACCGGTTTCGGCGCGGGCCAGGCCGCGCGCCACGGTCTCGGGGTCGAGGCCGAGGGCCAGGCCGCCGGCCGCGGCGGTCAGGAGATTCTCGAGGTGAAAACGGCCGATCAGGCCCGAGCGCACCCTCATCTCGCCCCGCGGCGTCTCGAGGACGGCCTCGATGCCGTCGAGGCCGACGCGGGCGCTTCGCGGCCTGACGTCGGCCTCGTCGCCCCCCGCGCCGCGGCTGCAGGTGAGCAGCGGAATGCCGCGCTGGCGAAGCTCCCGGGCCAGCCTCTCGGCCCACGGATCGTCGCCGCCACCAACGGAAACCACGGCCCGGCCGCCGGGCTCGAGGCGGTCGAAGAGGCGCTTCTTGGCGGCGAAGTAGCTCTCCATATCGCCGTGGAAGTCGAGGTGGTCGCGGCTGAGGTTGGTGAACAGCGCCAGCCGGTAGCTCACGCCGTCGACGCGGCCCAGCTCGAGGGCGTGGGAGGAGACCTCGAGCACCGCGGCTTCGGCGCCCAGGCGCCTCATCTCCGACAGCATGCGGTGCACGTCGGGGGCCTCGGGAGTGGTGCGCCCGGCGCTTTCAAAGACGCGATCGCGGAAGCTGTAGCCCACCGTGCCGAGGGTGCCCGCGGGCTCGCCGGCCGCCTCCAGAACGTGGCCGAGAAGGGTGGTGACCGAGCTTTTGCCGTTGGTGCCGGTGACGCCCACGGTGCGCAGGCGGCGCGCCGGGTGGCCGTAGGCCTCCGCGGCCAGTCCGGCGAGATAGCGCCGCGGCTCGGCGCACTCGATCCACGGAACGCCCAAGCTCTCCGCGGCGTCCGAGTCCGATTCCGGGGCCGGTCCGAAGACGGCGGCCGCGCCGCGCTCCACCGCCTGGCGGGCGAAGCGCCTGCCGTCGAAGCGCTCGCCCACCACGGCCGCGAAGAGGTCGCCCTCGCGCACCCGGCGGGAGTCGAGGCATACGCCGCGGATCGTCGGCCCTTCCTCGGCGGCGGCGCGCGGGAGACCGACAGCGCCGAGCAGCTCGCGCAGAGTCATACCCACTACATGGCCTCCGCCGAGAGGGTCAGGTGCAGAGCCTCGCCCGCCAGCTCGAGCGGCGTTCCGGGCTGGGGCAGCTGCGCGGCCACGGCGCCGTGGCCCTCGAGGTGCAGCGGCAGGCCCAAGTCTGAAGACAGCAAAACCGCCTCGCGGGCGGAAAGTCCTGCAAAGTCTGGGATGGTGCCCTGCGGCTGGGCCACCCGCACCGGCCGCCTGAATTCGGCCAGCTGCGGCGCGGGCTCCAGCCGGTCGGCAGGAGGCCATCGGCGCTCGAGGCGGTCGTAGTCGGGCGGTACGCCGAGATAGAGCAGGGCCGGCTCGGCGATCGCCGCGA
>JBCCLG010000064.1:0-13100 GCA_039027015.1 Acidobacteriota bacterium
CCGCGGGGCGCTCTCTCGGAGCGCCGCGGGCCGGGCGGCGGGGCCGGTCGCGGCGGGGGCCGTCGCGGACGAGGCGGCCGCGCCGGGGGCGGCCCGCCATGAGCGCCGCCGCCGCGCTGCAGATTTATCGCCGCACCTGGCTCAAGGTGCTGCGCCGGCCCGTGACGCTCACCTTTTCCCTCGCCCAGCCGCTTCTGTGGATGCTTTTCTTCGGCTTCCTTTTCGAGCGCTACCGGCTGATCGACGGCCGGGCGGAGGGGCTTCGCTATCTCGATTTTCTGGCTCCCGGCGTCTGCGCCATGACCGTTCTCTTCGGCGCGTCGCAGTCCGGCGTCAGCTGGATCCGCGATCTGCAGATCGGCTTTCTGCCGCGCCTGCTGGCCACGCCGGCGAGCCGCCACGCCCTTCTGGGCGGCAAGATCGCGGCGGACGTCTCGCGGCTGATGCTCCAGGCCCTGGGCGTCTTGGCCCTCGCCCTGATGCTCGGGGTGCGTCTCGAGCCTCGCCCGAGCGCCGTGGCTCCCGGGCTCCTCGCTCTCCTGCTCTTCGCCACCGCCTTCTCGTGCCTGTCCTGCGCCCTCGCCCTGCGCGCCCGCTCCCAGGAGGTCATGGCGACCTTCATCCACCTGGTGAATATGCCGATGCTCTTCACCAGCACGGCTCTGGTGCCCACGCGTCAGATGCCGCCGTGGCTCGCGGGCGTCGCCGAGTGGAACCCCCTGAGCCTGGCGGTCGACGCCTGGCGCGGGGCCCTGCTCCTGGGCGAGAGCGTCTCGTGGCTCGGCCAGATCGCGCCCCTGGCGGCGCTCGCGGCCGCGCTCTACGCCCTGGCCCTGCGCGAGATGTGCCGGCTCACCGAGCTCTATTGAGCCGGCGGCGGCCTTGACGCCCTACGCCTCGCCCGCCGGCCCTCGGAAGGCCACGAAGGGGGCCCAATAAAACGGCTTGCGGTAGGCCGTCTCGGAGCGCAGCAGCTCCAGCTTGGCGCGCCGGAGGGCGCTGGCGGGATCGAGCCCGTCCTCCAGCCCGAGATAAAGCTCCTGCATCAGCTCCGAGGTCGAGGCGTCCTCGACGTCCCACAGGCCGCCGATGACGTGGCGCGATCCGGCGTTCATGAACGCCCAGGCGAGGCCCACCAGCCCCTCGCCGGCGAAGGCGCGGGAGCCGGCGCTGCGGCAGGCCGAGAGGGTCACCAGCTCTGCCTGGAGCGGCGTCTGCACGACGTCTCGGGCGTAGAGTTTGTAGGCCTCGCTCGAGGGCGAGAGAATCACCGCCGAATCGAGGGGCACCTGCCGGTTGGCCGTCACGTGGGCGGCCAGGTGGATGAAGTCGAAGCGCTCCGGGCGCGCCCGGGCGTAGGCGCCGGGATCGGCGTGCACGCCGGAGTGGATCTCCCGTCGGCCGGGCCCAAAGATCTCCGCGATGCGCTGGATTTCGAGGCCGGCGTGAGCCAGGCGGGGAAAGTCGTCGTTCGGCGGCAGCGGGTCGCCGATCAGCAAGATCTGGCTCTCCAGCCCGCCGCCGTCGCCGTTTCGGGCCGGCGCCCGGCGCGCGAATTCGACCGACCCGAGAGTCGGGGTGAAGGCCAGGGTCACGTCCTCGATCCAGAAGCGGGGCTCATCCCCGGGGACAACCAGGGTCTCGAGATTCAGCAGATGAAGGGGTCCGTCGAGAGCGGCGATCACCCGGCTACCCGGCGGAATCAGCTCGGCGACCGGAGCGATGAGGGTCCGCCACAGCTCGCTCCCCTCGAGCGCTCCTTCGCCCAGCGGATCTCCGGAGCGCAGGATGGCCGCCTGGTAGGCCTCGATATCGCGCCGCAGGGCCCCTTCTCCAGGCAGGGCGCGCAGCTCGATGCCGTCGGGGTGAATGATCCACAAAAACGAGCGCGACTGGCCGGTCCAGAACGAGAGCAGGATAGTGCCCGTGCGCGCCGAGTAGCGCTTGAGGATCTGGCTGGGGCTCTGCTCACCCGCGTCTTTCTGGGCCGCGAGGTCCGGGCCCCCAGGCGCGGCCGGCGCCGACGATCCCGACGGCAGGCGCTCGCGGAGCAGGCGGCCGCGGCTTTCGATGACCACCTCGAGGGCCTCGATCGGCCTCCCGGTGTCGACCCAAAACTCCACCGCGTCCTCGAAATACCCCTTGAGGCTGGAGAAGAACGACATGCGGTGGCCGACGTTCTGCAGCCGGCTGCTCGAGGCGTCCATCAGCGCGAGGGAGGTCTCGAGCTCCTTCTCCGCCTCGGCGGTGCGCCCGGTCTTGGCATAGAGCTGCGCGAGGGCGCCGTGCGCCTCCCACAGGACGTTGGGCTCGGTGTGCTCCGACTCGATCACGCGCAGGCAGAGTTTCTCGGCCTCGCGGTTGAGCCCCCGCTCCTGGAGAATGGTGCTCAGGTGGAGCAGTGAATTTTGCTCGCCGGCCCAATCCTCAACCTCCCTTTTGAGGTTGAGGGACGCGCGCACGTGACTCTCGGCCCGGTCGAAGCTGCCGGTGCCGAAGCTGGCCAGCGCCAGATTGCTGAAGATCTGCGCGGTCTCCCGGCGATCGCCCAGCTCGCGGGTCAGCTCCAGCGCGCTGCCGTAGACCTTGGTGGCGCCCTCGAAGTCGCCCTGCATGAAGAGAGTTCGGCCGAGGTTGGTGAGCACCACGTGGCGATCGCGCGTCAGCCCCAGCTCCTCGGTGAGCGCTTCGGCCTGATGAAGAATCGGCAGCGCTCGCTCGTAGTCTCCCAGCTCGAAGTAGCACCATCCGAGGTTGGAGAGCGTCTTGGCGCGCGGAATGTCTGCGCCGATACGCTCCGCTGTCTCGAGGCTGCGCTCCAGCCATTCGGTAGCTTCGTCAAATCGGCCGGTTCTGGTGCGCAGCCATCCGAGGCTGCCGGCGGCGTTGGTGTAGAGGTCGAGCAGGCTCTTTGTGCGGGCGGTGGCAAGGGCCTGCTCGAAGGAGTTTTCGGCGTCCTGCAGCCGGCCATGGAGAACCTCGCAGGTGCCGCGGCGCAGGTGGATCTCGCCGCCGAGGCGCTCGCTGGCCAGCTGGGTGGCCACGTCGTTGGCGCGGGCGAAGAGGGACTCGGACTCCCGCCAGCCCTCCGGGTCGCGCCGGGCTCGGCAGGCCAGCGAGCCGCGGGTCATCAGCGCCCGCGCGTCGACGGCATCGATCGGCGCGCCGTCGCCGCTGGACGCCGCGGCCCGCTCGAGCAGCTCGAGAGCCGCCGCGTCCTGGCCGCGCCGGGTCAGGATCTCGGCTTCGAGCACCGTGAATGCGCGACTCCAGGAGCGATGGGGCTCCACCGAAGCCCGGCGTAAACCCGTTTCCGCCGCCTCGCTGGCGGCCTCGAGATCGCCGGTCGAGAACGACTCGTAGGCCGACGCGTAGAGCGACTCGAGGGGCAGCTCCGGCTCGGCACATCCGAGGAGGCCTCCCGAGAACAGGAGGAGGGCGCCGACCCGGAGCGCGATGGGTCCAGGGGAGCGGAGCGCGGAGATTCCGGCGACGGGGGGCAGATCAGCGGCGCCGCCGGAGTGCTGGCGGGTCTTCAAGGGTAGGTCGATCCATTCCCTTCGGTGACTGCGAGGACCACGCTGCCTTTGCAGGGCGAGCCCATCTCGATACGGATCATCGAGAGCCTGCGCGAGTCGCGGGTCACTATCATCTCGCCGAAGAAAACCCTGCCAAAGCCCGGAAGGTAGAGACACCAGGCGGCCGGCAGCCTGCGGTTTTGTAGGCTGCTCTCATGAGACCGCTCGAGCTCCAAACCT
This sequence comes from Acidobacteriota bacterium, assembly GCA_039027015.1. GTDB lineage: Bacteria > Acidobacteriota > Thermoanaerobaculia > Multivoradales > J023 > JAUIJL01. The sequence goes on from JBCCLG010000064.1 coordinate 3,759, forward strand.
TTCGGGATCGCCGTGGTGTCGTAGAGCGAGTACACCTGGTAGCGATCGAGAAACGGCTCGCTGGCTTTCCGGTTCTTCTCGGCGCCGACGGGGAGCGTTCTCCCGTCTCTGATTTCGCTGTGGGTCTCCTCGTCGGGGTTGAGGAGCATTTTCGCGTCTCCGCTGCTGTTCCAGATCTGGGCGTGCTGCAGATCGATCGGGATGCCCAGAACCCTGAGATTCACGAAATAGCTGCCGATCGGAAGAATCCGCTGCTCGGTCTCGTTCTCCTGGCGTTCGGACACCAGCCGCGCCACGACCTGATCGGCGGTGATCAGGTCGGCGATGTTGAGCCCCTCGACCGACACGGTCGAGAGGGTGTTGTAGACCCTGCCGTTTGGGCCGTCCTCGATATTTCCGTGCACCGTGCTGGAGCCGCGCCTGAAGGAGATCAGGTCGTTGTAGTGGTAGTTGGCGACGCTGGCGGTGGCCCGGCCGCCCACCGGCGGCAGGACGGTCGAGGCCTGGGTCTCGAGGGCCTCGTGGAAAGGCCGTCCGATCTGTCCGCCCAGCGCCATGGCGCTGGCGTTGAAAATAAATCTTTTCTCGCTCATCTTTCGGTTTCCTCTTCCTCAAATTGAAGTTCGAAGCAGTAGCGTGCTAGCTCCGGGGCCACCGCCAGGGCGTCCGGAGATTCGAGGCCCGAGAGAACGATCACGTAGCTCCCGGGCCGGAGACCCGCCACCGGCAGCACGAGGCCCAGCTCCTCCCCCTCGGGCGGCGCCGGCACCAAAGCGGACTGCACCACCGTGCCCGCGGCGTCCAGCAGATCGCAGCGATACTCGGGGAAAGAGCTTTGGGAGCTGCGGCTCAGGCGAAAGCCGACCATGCGATGGCGATCCGAAAGGCTCAGGGTGGGCGCGACGCTGCGCGATACCGAGAGAAACTCCCAGCGCACGGCCTGGGGCGCGGCCGTGTCGGCGAGGTCCCGGCGCAGGCCGGGGATGGTGACGAAGCTCTGCCAGCCGGCGGTCACGGCGAGGGCCAAAACCGCGGCCAGCGCCAGCGCGCTGCCGATCCGGCGGCGCATGGGCAGAATGCGGGCCGCCGCGATCTCGGGTTCCGGGGTCTGGGGAGGCTGCTCGATCGGGCTGGGCGACCGCGCGGCGTCCAAGCCGCCTTCGTCCAGCAGGACGGCCCGGGCGTTGTCTAAAAACGCCACCGTGGTTTTGACGTCTTCGGCGCACTCCCGACAGGTGAAGAAGCGCTCCTCGAACTCGTCGCGCTCCGCGTCGTCCATCTCGCCGAGCAGGTAGCGCTCGCTGTCTGTATCGTGCGCGCTCTTTGAGTGATCCATGGTGAAAATTCCTCTAGAAACCAGGCTCCCTCGAGGCCTGACGTCTCATGAAGTCCTTGCGAAATTCGCTCTTGGCGCGATGCAGCAGGACTCTGAGATAGTCGCGGGCGACGCCCATCTGGGCGCACACCTCGTCTCTCTCTTTTTCCTCGAGGAAGATAGCGCGCAGGACCTTGCGATCGCGCGCCGGAAGGTGATCGACGATTCCGCGGACCTGGGCCTTTCGCTCCTCGGTGACCAGCGATTCATCAGGGGGGCTGGCGCTGGTGCATACCGATTCCGCGGAATGTTCAGGGGCTGTCGGATGACGGCTTTGGGCGCGCAACGCTTCGAGCATCACGTTGTTGCACACCGAGTTGACGAACGCGCCGAGGCGTTCGGGATGTTTGATGCCGTCCGGGGAGCGCAGCGTGCGCAGCACGCGTACAAAAGTTTCCTGGCGAATATCTTCGGCCAGGCTTTGGGAGCGCAGTCGCGAGCGCAGCTTGATGGTGATCAGGTCGGAGAAATAGGAGACGAAATGCTGCTCGGTCTCCGCGTCGTGATCGCGCAGACGGTCTACGTAAGCGGAGTCAAAGCACTGCGCCATCGAGAACTTTCTTCGACTAGAGGTCGTCATTATAGACACTCATCAATTCCTTGCACAGTCTTCCGAGCGCACCATTCCCGGATTTGTCTGTACAGTGAACCGACGCTGCCCAGCGTTACAAAGCGAGCCTTTTTATTTCCCGAAAGGCTGCCCGGGAGCGCCGAGCGCCCTCTCAGGAGCGTCGGCGAGGCGAGAAGAAGGCGCTGGCGATCTCGCGGAGCGAGTAGAGCCGGCGCCTGATCAGGCCTGGGGAGAGGGCCATGGCGGCGCCCAGGGCGCCGGCGGCGCGCGCCGGGCTGCCCGCCTCGAGCAGCGCGTCGCAGCGCTGGAGGCGGAGATCGACCGCGTATTCGCGCGCCAGCTGCAGGTTGGGCAGCAGGCGAAAGCCCGGCCGCCGCGCGAGGCGCCAGTGCACGCGGGCGCGGTCGGCGGTGAAGGCGCTCTTTTGCGAAACGGTTTTTGAGCCCTCGTGAAGCCTGAAGGCGGCCAGCTCCCGCTCCACGAAGCGCGGCTCGAAGCCGCGGGCGAAGGCCGTCAGCCACAGCATGCGGTCCATGGTGTACTGCACGGAGCGGTCGAGCGGTCCGGCGGCATTCCACAGCTCGCGGGAGAAGAAGCTCGAAGGCTGGGGGACGTTGAAGCGGTAGCGCGCGCCGTTGGTGAAGATTCCGCGCTCCGCCAGGTGGCTCGGCTGGTCGAAGGCGGTGCGCACGTCGAGGGTCTTGCCGCCGGCGTCGATACGCCGCAGCGCTCCGGTAAGCCAGTGCAGCTCGGGGTCCTCGGCGAAGGCCCGGCCCACGAACTCGAGGCTTCCCGGCAGCAGGAGATCATCGCTGTTGATCCAGGTCAGAACGTCGCCGCTCGATCGGGCGAAGCCGCGGTTGATCGCGTCGGTCTGGCCGCCGTCGGGCTCGCTGACCCAGTGGCTCAGGCGGTCGCCGTAGGCGCGCAGAATCTCGGCGCTGCCGTCGGTGCTGCCGCCGTCCATGACGATCAGCTCGAGGTTGGGATAGTCCTGATCGAGGATGGAGCGCAGGGTCAGCTCGAGAAATTCCGCCTGGTTAAACGACGGCGTGACGATCGACAGCCGGGGAAGCCGGCGGCGCGCTCGAGGGTCGGGTGCGGAGGCGTCCATCGCGGGTCAGGGGTCTTGCGGTTGAGCGGAGTCCGCGGCGGGGTCGAGGGCGCTGAGCTCGCCGAGCTCGAGGGCGCCCGCGATCTCGCTGGCCAGGTGGCGGTGAAAGTCGCGGCCGTAGTGAAAGCCGTCGACGAAGGGCGACTCCCCCCGGTAGTCGGCGAGCGCCGAGCCGAGGTAGAGAAGACGCTCGTCGCCGCGGGCGGCTTCCTCGAGGCGCGGGTAGACGCGGGCAAAAAGCGGGAAGTCCCTGCGGTCGGCGATCTCGTCGTTCGAGCGGTCGTAGCGGTAAAACGGCACGGGCTGGATGACGAAAAGGCAGCGGATGCCGGCGCTCTCGCACATCGCTCCGGTCAGCTCGACGTGGCGCAGGTAGGTCGCCACCAGATGATCCGCCAGCTCCTCGCGGGAGGCCTCGGGGCTGGCGTAGGAGGAGGCGCGGCCTGCGGTAGCCAGGGAGGCCGTCGGGGGCGCCGCTCCCTGCAGCTCAGCGTGCAGCCAGCGGCACAGGCGCAGGGCCCGGCATAAGGGGCCCCCGAGGCCCGATGCGTCGACCCGGGCGGCGACCTGGGGCGTCCAGAACGGCTCGACGCGGAAAGTGCTCGACTCCTGGAGAACGTCGTTCAGGCCGTCGAGGAAGATGGCGTGGCTCGGCGGCCTCTCCCCGCGGGCGAGGAGGGCGTGCAGCAGAATCCCCTCCTGCACCGACCAATAGTAGGGCTGTCCGAGGTTGACCACCTCCGGATGCGCGCCCCCCGCCTCGGCCAGCCAGGCGGAGAGCTGCGAGGGCAGGGTGTCCTCGTCGCGCACGTTCCAGCCGAAGGTGGTCGAGCCGCCGAGCATCCAGATCGGCGGCAGGGCGCCGGCGTCGCGCCCCGGGGGGACGCTGCGGCGGCGCCCCGCGCGCACGTCGAGACGCTCATCGCTCTGGTCGGGCACGCGAAACTGCACCCAGGGCGCGGAGTGAGAGCTGGCGGCAAAGCGCTCGAGCCGATCGCCCTCTCCGCCCAGACCGGCGAGGCGCACCGCGGCTTCGAGCAGGAGGAGCAGCAGCAGACCGCCCCAGAGGGCGATCGACAGGGTGCGCGCGGCCTCGCCGAGGCGTTGCGGCCGCTCCGGCTCGGGGGGCAGGCCGCTCATGCGCCGCGTCCCGAGTCTTGGGTTCCCGAATCGTCGGGCCCGGGCTGCCCTCGGCCGTAGGCGCGCAGCGAGAGCAGGCTGAGGGCGATGAAGAGGGCGTGGAAGAGGCTGAGGGCCAGCCAGCGCCAGCGCCAGCGGGGCGGCCGATGGGTGCGCAGGTTGAGCCGGGCGGATCGGCGCACCTCGCGGGCCAGGAAGCGCCAGGAGAAGCGCTGGCCCAGCCGCCAGCGCGCCTCGCCCTCCTTGCGCGCGTAGCGCAGGTGCTTGGCCAGCAGGTCGCGGTAGGAGTCCGACCAGTGGTGGCGGAGGGAGAACTCCTCCAGGTAGGGAAGGTCGATGCGCCGCCACCGCGGCAGGTCGACCACGCCGCGCAGGTTGATCGTCCGCATCTCCACCCGGTCGCGGCGGTAGACGATCCCCTTGTGCTGGCGCCGCCCCCACAGGGTGCCCTCGACCGCCGTCCCCTTGAGGTAGAACGGCCACGGCAGGCCCAGGCGGCCCAGATCCTCGTGGCTCGCGATCAGACGCCGAATCTCCGCCTCGGCGCCCGGCGCCAGAATTTCGTCGGGGTCGGGGGAGATCACCCACCGGTGGGCGGCCTGGGCCACGGCCCAGGGCCGCACCTCCTCCACGGCGTCGACGTGGGGGTGGGTGAGAAGCCGAGCGCCGGCCCGGCGGGCGATCGCGACGCTTTCGTCGCGTGAGCCCAGGTCGACCACCAGCAGCTCATCGAAGCCCGCGAGGGCCGCCAGGCACTCGCCCAGGCGGCGCTGGTCGTCGCAGGTCACCACCACGGCGGAGATCGGCTCGCGGCGGCGGGGCTCCTCCGGCGGCGGCGTCTCGAGCGGCGGCGGGGTCATCTTCGGCCCGCCTCAGGGCTCGGCCGCGGCGCCGGGCCGGCTCGGAGTGCCGATGAAGTTCTCCTCCCGGGCCGCCACCTTGGCCTCAAAGCCGCCCGGATCGAGCACCCGCTCCGGCGCGTCCAGGGCGGCGATTCGGTACCCCAAAGAGTCGAGCAGGCCGAAGAGCTGGCGCGGCTCGAGACCGTGGGACTCGAGGTTGATCGGGTGCGCCTCAAAGAGCAGACGCGGGCGCAGGGTCTCGAGGGTCTTTCGGGCGCCCTCAAAGACCCTCAGCTCGGCGCCCTCAACGTCGATCTTGATCCAGTCGAGCCGCCGGAGGCCGTGGGCCTCGAGAACCGAGTCGAGGGTGGCGACGGGCACCACGAGGGTCTCGGCGGGGCCGGCGCGTCCGGTGTCCACCAGGCCGTCGCCGCTCGACGACTTCGGGTCGTGGCGCGCGAAGGGCAGCACCCCGGAGGCGTCGGCGAGGGCCAGGGGCAGGGCTTCGAGGGTGTCGCCCAGGCCGTTGAGCTCGAGGGTCAGGCGCAGGCGGCTGTAGGTGAGGGGGTTGGGCTCAAAGGCGAGGATCCGTCCGCCGGGCCTGCTGGCCAGAACGCCGAGTCTGAAGAAGCCGATATTGGCGCCGATATCGAGGCCCACGCGGCCGTCCCCGTGCCAGGCGGCGACGGTCTCGACGCTGCGCTCCTCATAGCGCCCGGCGCGCAGATGGCGGATCAGGTCTTCGCCCTCCACGTGGCAGACCCTGAAGCCGCGGTAGTCGATCAGCCGCCAGCTGGGCGGCAGCTGCGAAGCGGCGAAGCGCCGCAGGCGATCAGCGAGGGCCATGGAGGCTCCCGCGGGGCGATTCGACGCTCCACTCGAGGTCGGGCAGCACCAGGCCGGGGCGCCCGCCGTAGCTGAAGACCGGGTTGCGCTCCTGGTGCATGACGCTGAAGGAGAGGATGCGCTGATGCTCGAAGAGCCAGCGCTTTTTGTGCACGCCGGCGCACGGCGAAACGAAGAAGACCTGGCCGGCCAGGAAATGGGGCGGCACCCGCGCGCGGAAGCTGTAGGTTCCGGGCTCGAGCAGGTCGGAGCTGCCGGGGACGTCGTTGTGAAAAACGCGCATCACCAGCATTTCCCACTCGGTCTCGAGGCCGAAGCCGACCCGCACCTGCTCGATGCGCTCGCGGATCTCGACCTCCAGGTGGATGTCGATCGCCTCGTGGTCGGAGAAGGAGTTGCGCACGGCGCCCTTCGAGTCGGTGACCTTGGCCGCCAGCAGGCGAGCGGCCTCGCCATCGGCCTCCTCGTCTTCGTCCGGAGTCCACGCGGCGTCCGCCGCCGGCAGGCTGCGCCGGTAGTGGTCCACCGCCTCGACCGCGCCGCCGTCGAAGGAGACGCCGCCGTTCTCGAGCACGATGCCGCGGTCGCACAGTCGCGAGACCAGGGCCAGGTTGTGGCTCACGAAGATCACCGTGCGCCCGGAGCGCGCCACCGAGCCGATGCGGCCGACGCACTTTTGCTGGAAGGCCGAGTCGCCGACCGCCAGAACCTCGTCGATCAGCAGAATCTCGGGCTCGAGATGGGCCGCCACCGAGAAGGCCAGGCGCAGCCGCATGCCGCTCGAGTAGCGCTTGACCGGCGTGTCGAGGAACGACTCGATTTCCGAGAAGGCCGCGATCTCGTCGAATTTCCGGTCGATCTCCTGGCGGCTCATGCCGAGAATCGAGCCGTTTAGATAGGTGTTTTCGCGCCCCGTCAGCTCGGGATGAAAGCCCGTTCCGACCTCCAGCAGGCTCGAGACCCGCCCGCGGAACTCGATGCGCCCGGTGGTCGGGTGAGTGATGCGCGAGAGGATTTTGAGCAGGGTCGACTTGCCGGCGCCGTTGCGGCCGATGATGCCGACGATCTCGCCCTCGGCCACCGACAGGGAGACGTCGCGCAGGGCCCACAGGATCGACGGGTCGTCTTCGCCCTCGGCCATGGCGGTCAGGGAGCGCAGGCGGCGGAAGTTGCGCAGCGGGCTGGCGATCGCCGAGAGCAGGGTGCGGGCCAGGGTGTCGTGACCCTCGTCCGCCAGGCCGAGCCGGTAGCGCTTGGAGAGCCCCGTGACCCGGATCGCCTCGGGACGCCGATCCTGCCGCCCGGCGGCGAGGGAGGAGCCTGGCGACTCGGGCGCCGTTGGCGGCGTGGGCGGCGTGGGCGTCGGCGTCATGGGGAAGAGGTGCGGGCGGTCTGGCCTGGGTCTCAGGCAACGTCGTCTCAGGCGACGTCGGCAAAGTGCCGGTCGGCGCGGCGGAAGTAGACGTAGCCCGAGAGCAGGAGCGCGGCGGCGGTGGCGGTACCCAGGCCCAGCTCGGGCCAGGGCATGGGCCGGGTGCCCAGCAGGGCCGCGCGGAAGCCCTCGACCACGCCGACCATGGGGTTGAGCGAGTAGGCGAGGCGGAAGCGTTCGGGCACCAGGCTCAGCGGATAAACGATCGGCGAGGCGTACATCAGCAGCTGGATGCCGAACGGTACCAGGTGCTTGACGTCTCGATACTGCACGGCCAGGGGCGTTAACCACAGGCCGGCGCCCAGGGCGGTGATCGCCATCAGCAGCACCAGCGCGGGCAGCAGCAGGACCGTCGGCTGAACCTCGGCTCTAAAGAAAACCAGCAGGCCCGCGAGCACCGCCCCGGCGATCAGGAGGTCGATCAATTTGCCGACCACCGAGGCCACCGGGATGATCAGCCGCGGAAAATAAACCTTGGTCATCAGCGAGGCGGAGCTGACCAGGCTGCCCGCCGCTTCGCCCAGGGCGCCCGAGAAATAGGTCCACGGCACCAGCGCCGCAAAGCTGAAAATGGCGTAGGGCTGACCGTCGGAGTCGATCTTGGCGAGGTTGCCGAACACCACCGTGAAGACCAGCATGGTGAAGAGGGGCTGGATCACCGCCCAGCCGATGCCGAGCACCGACTGGGCGTAGCGCGATTTGACGTCGCGCCACACCATGAAAAAAAGCAGGTCGCGGTAGCGCCACAGCTCGCCGAGGTCCGAGAGCGCGCGCTGCTGGGCGTCGACGACCGTGGTTTCGGGCGCGCGCATCAAGGGGCGGCGGTCGCAGGCGCCTGCGCGGCGCCTTCCGGGGCGGCGGCGGCCCCGCGGGACTCCAAGAACCACTCGTAGGAGGTGCGGATCCCCTGGTCGAGGTCGATCTTCGGTGACCAGCCGAGGGCCTTGAGCTTGGAGACGTCGAGCAGCTTTCGGGGCGTGCCGTCGGGCTTGCTGGTGTCGAAGACGAGCCGACCTTCCGGATGCACCAGGTCGCGAATCTTCTCGGCCAGCTGCCGGATCGAGAGATCCTCGCCGCAGCCCACGTTGACGTGCTCCTCGCCCGCATAGTGATCCATCAGGAAGACGCAGGCGTCGGCCAGGTCGTCGACGTGCAGAAACTCGCGGCGCGGCGCGCCGGTGCCCCACACCGTGACGTCGCGGCGGCCCTCCAGGCGGGCCTCGTGGAATTTGCGCATCAGCGCCGGCAGCACGTGGCTCGAGCGCAGGTCGAAGTTGTCGTTGGGGCCGTAGAGGTTGGTCGGCATCGCCGAGATGAAGTCGCACCCGTACTGTTTGCGGTAGGCCTGGCAGAGCTTGATGCCCGCGATCTTGGCCAGCGCGTAGGCCTCGTTGGTCGGCTCGAGGGGGCCGGTGAGGAGGGCGCTCTCGGGGATCGGCTGCTCGCACTGCCGAGGGTAGATGCAGGAGCTGCCGAGGTAGAGGAGCTTGGTGGCCGAGAAGCGGTGCGCGGCCTCCACCACGGTGGCGTGGATCATCATGTTGTCGTAGATGAACTCAGCCGGCCTGGTGGAGTTGGCCAGGATGCCGCCGACCGTGCCGGCGACTAAGAAGACGTAGTCGGGCCGGTGGGCCTGGTACCAATAGTTGACCGCCGCCTGATCGCGCAGGTCGAGCTGGTCGCGGGTGGCGAGGAGCAGATTCTCGTAGCCCGCCGCGCGCAGGCGGCGCACAATCGCGGATCCCACCAGGCCGCGGTGTCCGGCAACGTGGATCCTGGCGGTTTGAGGCATGGGCGCGGCGGCGGCTTCCGGCCGCGGCGAGTCGGCGGGGGTGTGGGTTGGCTCTGGCTGCATGGGAAAACAGGCTTTCGAGGGGGCTCGCGCGGGTTCAGTTTATGACTTTCCCCCGCGGGGTGGCAACGCAGCCCGAGCGGTCGCTCGCGATGCTTCGGAAGCGGCGATTCCAGGGTGTGAGGGGCCTCCGCCGCCGGGGCGTGGCGGCCTCGGAGGCTGCGCAACCG
>JBCCLG010000065.1:0-12949 GCA_039027015.1 Acidobacteriota bacterium
ATCGACCCTATAGAGGACTTGCGGTCGCTCCCTCCTAAGCTCCCGGCCCTTCGGTTTGTCCGAGTGGCCACCAGTAACGACCTCGTGCAAGGAGGACTCATGAGGAACACCAAACTCACCGCGATCGTTTTGATGGCTATGGCGCTCGTCGCCCTGCCGATCGCGGCCCAGAACCTGACCGGTAGCCTGCGCGGCACCGCTCGGCTCGAGGACGGCTCCGCCGTTCCGGGCGTTCTGGTCACTGCGTCGTCCGACAAGCTCCAGGGCACCCGGACGACCGCCACGACCGAGACCGGTCAGTGGCTGATCCGCAACCTGCCCCCGGGCGCCTACACCGTGACCTTCGAGCTCGAAGGCATGGCCACCACCCAGAGTGCGGCGACCGTCAGCCTGGGTCAGGCGACCCCGGTGAACGTCACCATGCAGGTGCAGAGCGAAGAGGAGACGATCGTCGTCACCGGCGAGCTGCCCTCGGTTCTGGCTTCCTCGGAAGTCTCGACCACCTACGACTTCGAGACCGTCAACGATCTGCCGATCGACCGCACCCCGCAGGCGATCGCCACGCTGGCTCCGGGCCTGACCGACAACACCCCTAACGGTGGCCAGGTCTCGATCTCGGGCGCTTTCGCGTACGACAACATCTTCCTGATCGACGGCGTGGACGCCAACGACAACCTGTTCGGCAGCTCCAACCCGGTGTTCATCGAAGACGCCATCGCCGACATCCAGGTTCTGACCTCCGGCATCTCCGCCGAGTACGGCCGCTTCACCGGCGGCGTCATCAACGTCATCACCAAGTCGGGCGGTAACGAGTTCACCGGCACCCTGCGTGCCGACCTCACCAACGACGACTGGCGCACCGAAACTCCTCTCGAGGAGGAGCGCACCGACTTCGATCTCCCCGACGAGCTTGCGGAGGTCTACTCGGGCACCATCGGTGGCTACGTGATGAAGGATCGCCTGTGGTTCTTCGGCGCGGCCCGCGACGAGGGCATCAGCGAGACCCAGTCTCTGCGCTTCACCAACCTCCCCGAGCCCACCAGCACGGAGGAAGAGCGCTTCACCATCAAGGGCACCCTGAACCTGGCCGATAAGCACCAGATCCAGGGCACCTACACCGATCGCGAGCAGACCGGCGTGCGCGCTAGCTTCGGCTTCTCCGCGACGCCGAACACCATCCGCACCCGCACCGATCCTTCCGATCTGGTCGTGGGCCGCTACTCGGGCATCCTGACCTCGTCGATCTTCCTCGAGGCGCAGTTCTCTGAGAAGACCTTCCAGTTCATGAACTCGCACGGTCTCGGCGCCGACCGCACGCCGGGCACGCAGTCGTTCATCGAGAACACCCCGTTCTTCGACTTCACCGCCGGCTTCTTCGGCCACTACAACGCTCCGTACTTCGACGGTTCCGATCCTGAGAACCGCGATAACGAGCAGATCCGCGGTGACCTGTCTTATTTCGTCGACACGGCCTCGGCCGGCTCGCACGATCTCAAGATCGGTGTTGAGGATTTCTCGAGCTTCCGCACCGGCGGTAACTCGCAGTCCCCGACCGACTTCGTGATGTCTGCCGGCGTTGTGACCGACGCCAACGGCGATCCCATCGTCAACGCCGACAACACCCTGACGCCGGAATGGGTTCCGGGTCTTTCGCGCGCCTATCAGTTCCTCCCGAACCGTAACGCCGAAATCGAGATTCAGACCCAGAGCATCTACGTCAACGACACCTGGCAGCTGAACGACAACTGGTCGTTCAACATCGGCTTCCGGTACGAGGACGTCTCCGGCGAGTCCGGAACCGGCATCGTGACGGTCGACACCGACGCCTTCGTGCCGCGCCTCGGCGCCAGCTACGACGTGCGCGGTGACGGCAAGTACCGCTTCGACCTCACCTACGCCCAGTACGCTGGTAAGTACAGTGAGTCGCAGTTCGCCAACAACACCGACGTCGGTAACCCGCCGTCGCTGATCTACGAATACCAGGGCCCCGCGGGCACCGGTAAGAACTTCGCTCCGGCGTACGACATCTTCAACCCGGCAGTCTACGAGGTCATCTCCGCCAGCGACGGTACCCAGAACGTCTTCGTGGCCGATGGCATCAGCTCCCCGCGCGTCGACGAGATCACCCTCTCGGCCGGCATGGAGCTGGATCGCGGCGGCTTCCTGAAGTTCGTCTACACCGATCGCGAGTACGACGACTTCGTCGAGGACTTCTTCACCACCACCACGGGTCAAACCAGCGTGATCGTGCAGGGGAACCCCGCCGGTACCTTCGACAACCAGCTGTTCGACAACAGTGATCTGCCGGTGCGCGAGTACCAGGCCATTCAGCTGATCGGTCGCTACCGCCTGGCTGACAACTGGACCCTCGACGGCAACTACACCCACCAGATCACCAACGACGGCAACTTCGAGGGTGAAGCCACCAACCAGCCGGGTATTTCGTCGGACATCGGCGACTACCCCGAGATCCGCGACGCGTTCTTCGCCTTCCCTGAAGGCCCGCTGAACGACTTCGCGGAGCACAAGCTGCGTATCTGGTCGACCTACAACCTGAACTTCAACCGCGCTGGCAACCTGTCGCTGTCGCTGCTCGGCAACTTCGACTCCGGTCGTGTGTTCTCGGCCACCGACAACATCGCCCTGACCGCCGCTCAGAACGCGATCGTCGACAGCCTCGGCTACGCCAGCCCGCCGACCCGTCAGGACATCCTGTTCGGTGAGCGCGGCAACGTTGAGTTCGATGACGCCTTCACCTTTGATTTCTCGGCTAACTACCAGGTCCCGATCTTCGCGGACTTCGAGCTGTGGATCAAAGCTGACGTCATCAACATTTTCGACGACGACACCCAGATCGCCGGTGACAACGACGTGAACGCGAACTTCGACGGTCCTCTCGGGGCCTTCGGTGTTCCGACCACGTTCACCGCGCCGGGTACCTTCACGGAAGCTACCGGCAACGGCGACTTCGTCGCTCCGCGCGAGTACCGCTTCACGGTCGGTTTCCGCTTCTGATCGTCGCGTCGCTTCGGTGACGCCGGGCGCTCGTCGCCCGATCGTCACCGATCGATCGCTTCTAGAAAGGGAGTGGCCCCAGGGCCGCTCCCTTTTTTCGTGTCTCAAGATAGTCTCAGGACGATGCAGGATTCTCCGATTTCCTCACGGCCTTTTAGCGCGCCCAAAGCCCTCGCCCGCGGCTGCGCCGCGCTCCTGATCCTCGCGGCGAGCGGCTGTCAGCCGCCCGCGTCCGAGGAGGCACGGGAGGCCGCCGCCAGCGCCACGGCCGCCCTGAAACGAACGAGCCCGGGCGACGCGGCCGGGGTGGCCCGCGATGGCGAAGCCTTGAGAAACGCCGGCCCTTCTGCACCGTTCGTCGACGCCACCCAGGCGGTGGGCCCCCTCTTCCACCACTTCAACGGCATGGTCGGCAAGCTCTACTTCAACGAGATGGTGGGACCCGGCGGAGCCCTCGCCGACTTCGACGGCGACGGCGACCTCGACCTCTTCATCGTCCAGGGTCAGCCCCTCGGAACAGACTCCATCGAGTCGGCCCTGCTGCCCCCCCAGCACCCTCTGCCGCTCACCGACCGCCTCTACCGCAACGACCTCACCGCGCCGGACGCTGACGGCGTGCGTCAGGCCCGCTTCACAGACGTCACCGAGCAGAGCGGCCTCGACTCCCGAGGCTACGGCATGGGCGTTGCGAGCGGCGATTTCGACAGCGACGGCCACGTCGATCTCTACGTCACGAATTTCGGCCCCAACAGGCTGCTGCGCGGCCGCGGCGACGGCACCTTCGAAGACGTGACCGCCGGCTCCGGCACCCAGGACGATCGCTGGAGCGTGTCGGCGGTGTTCACGGACTTCGACTCAGACGGCCGGCTCGACCTCTTCGTGGCCAACTACGTCGACTACGCCATCGGCACCCACAAGCAGTGCCGCGCGGCGACGGGCGCTCCGGACTATTGCGGTCCGCACTCCTATCCGCCGCAGGGCGACCGGCTCTTTCGCAATCGCGGCGACGGCACCTTCGAGGACGTCACCAATCGTCTCGGGCTGGACGCCGCGGCCGGCGGCGGACTCGGCGTGGTCAGCTCCGACTTCGACGGCGACGGATCCCTAGACCTCTACGTCGCCAACGACGGCAGCGCCAATCACCTGTGGATGCGCAGCGCGGCCGATCCCGGCAAGCTGACCGAGCAGGCTCTGCTGCGCGGCGCGGCGCTCAACCGTGACGGCCATGCCGAAGCCGGAATGGGGGTCGACGCCGGCGACTTCGACAACGACGGGGACGAGGACATTTTTCTAAGCCACCTGACCCAAGAGACCAACACCCTCTATAGGAATCAGGGCAACGGCACCTTCGACGACGTCACCTCGACGGCCGGTTTGGGCACCCCCAGCTGGGACGGCACGGGATTCGGAGCGGGTTTTCTCGACTTCGACAACGACGGCTGGCTCGACGTGCTGATCGTCAACGGCGCCGTGCGCGTGCTCGAGCCCCTGCGGCGCGCTGGCGAGATTCTGCCCCTGCACCAGCCCGATCAGCTCTACCGCAACCGCGGCGACGGTACCTTCGAGCTGGTCGACGGCGGCGAGGCCTTCGAGCAGCGCCGCACGGGCCGCGGACTGCTGTTCGGCGACCTGGACAACGACGGCGATACCGACGCCGTGGTGCTCAACAACGGCGGCGAGGCCCGCACGCTCATCAACGCCGTGGGCCAGGATCGGCCGTGGCTCGGCCTGCGCGTTCTCACCGCGGAGGGCCGCGACGCCCTCGGCGCCCGGGTCCGCCTCGAGCGCGAGGAGGCTCCGCCTCTCTTTCGCACGGTGCGCACCGGCGGCAGCTACGCTTCAGCCCGCGACTCGCGCCTGCTCTTCGGCCTCGGCGAGGCTCCGCGGGCGACCCGCGCGGTGGTCGCCTGGCCGGGGGGCCGCCAGGAATCCTTCGCCATCGGCGCCGTGCGCCGCTACCAAACCCTGCGCCTGGGCGAAGGCCAGCCCACCGGCGACGACGACGACTCGAGCCTCGCCGGGAGCGCCCGCTGATGAAGAACCCCCGCCTGGCCCTCGGCGCTCTCGCATTCGCCGCTTTGACTCTCGCCGCCTGCGGCCCCTCGGCTCCGCCCCTCGGGGAGGTTCCAAAACCCGCCACCCAAGACTTCGAGCCGGCGGTCAAGGCGCAGCTCGAGGCGGCCTTCGAGGCGGTCGAAAGCAGCGAGCTCACGGACCGGCAAAGGGCCGACGCCTACGGCGAGCTGGCCCGCACCCTGCACGCCTACGAGCTGCGGGAATCGGGCGAGGCCGCTTACCGCAACGCCCGCAGCCTGGCGCCCAGCGCCTTCGAGTGGAGCTACCTGCTCGGGGTGGTGCTCCAGGAGCTGGGCACGCTCGAGGAGGCGGCGAAGGTCTTCGGCCGCGCCCTCGAGATTCAGCCCGAGAACCTGCCGGCTCGCGTGCGCCTCGCCGACGTGCTGCTCAAGGCCAACCGATTGGACGCCGCCGAGGCCGAGCTGAAACTGGCCCTCGATCAGGATCCGCAGTGCGCTCTGGCGCACTATTTCAGCGGCCAAATCGCCCTCGAGCGCGGCGATGCGGAAGCCGCCGTGGGCTCCTACCTGCGCGTCCTCGAGCTCCAGCCGCAGGCCGACAGGCTCTACAACTCCCTGGCGCGGGCGTACCGAAGCCTGGGCGATTTAGAGAAGACGGCCTCCGCCCTCGAGCGCGCCGGCGCGCGCGAAGTCTTCCTGGAGGATCCCCTGTACATCGCCCTCCAGGAGCTCGAACTCTCGTCCGCCGCCTTCGTGCGCCGGGCCGGGCGCGCGCAGTTTGCGGGCGCCGGAGAAACCGCCATCCAGCTTTATCGCCGGGCGGTGGAGACCTCCCCCATAAACGCCGAGGCGCGCGCCGGCCTCGGGGCGAGCCTGGCTCAAATCGGGCAGCTCGAGGAGGCCCTCGAGCATCTCGAGGCGGCCCTCGAGCACGGCGAAGAGAGCGCCTGGGTGCGCTACAACATCGCCGGCGTGCACCGCATGGCGGGCCAGTCCGCGCCCGCTCTCGCCAACTATCGGGCGGCGGTCGAGATCGAGCCGGACTACCTCGACGCCTGGGTGGGTTTGGCCCAAATCCTGGCCGCCGGAGGGCGCTTCGACGAGGCTATTCAAAATCTTGAATCAAGAATCCCCGCCGGCCGCGACCTGCCCACCCTGCATCTCGAGCTGGCGTCGATCCACCTGGCCGCGGCCGCCAGCGCGTCGTCCGCGGCCGTCAGGAAGCGCCGCCTCGAGGCCGTAAGGAGCGCCCACCGGGCCGCCCTCGACGCGGATCCCAAGGCCGGCGAGCGCGCCGCGGTTTTCCGCCAGCGTGCGCAAATGGCCCAGGCGCGCGGCGATCTCTCAGGCGCCCTCGAGGAGCTGCAGCGGGCCCTGGAGGCGAAGCCTGAGGACCTCGAAGCGGCCTTCATGCGCGCCAATCTGCTCGGCGCCGAGGGGCGTTTCGATGAGGCCGCGAGCGCCTACCGGAGCCTCCTGAGAGCGGCGCCCGGCTACCGGGCCGCGCGGATTGGCGAGGCTATCGCCCTGTCCTTGGCCGGCCGCGGCCGCGAGGCCGCCGAGAGACTGGGTCAGGGGCTTGAGAGCTCGCCGGGGGACCCGGAGCTGAGCCACGCCCTGGCGCGTCTGCTGCTCGAGAGCTCAGACCCGAGCCTGCGCAACCCGCAGCGCGCCCTCGAGCTGCTGCAGACGGCCACCCGAGGCGGCGGCACCGTGGCCATGGCCGAATCCCAGGCTTGGGCTCTAGCCGAGATCGGGCGCTTGGGGGAAGCCGTGGCCCTCCAGGAGCAGGTGATCGCCGAGCTGCGCCGGGTCGGTCAAGAGACGGCCGCCGCCAGCGCCCGTCTCGAGGACTACCGACGCCGCCAGCGGGATGCGCCGTAGCGCCCGCCTCGCCGTGATCAGCCCGCGCCGTCTCCCGTCGAGAACCTTCGTCGCGCTCGTCCTTGCCCTGCTAAGCGGCTGCGCGCCGTCCGTGGAGCGGAGCCCCGAAACGAAAGAGGCGGTCGGCCCGGGCCCCTCTGCCCCCTACGATGCCGAGGTCGCGAGAGCCGAGTCCGAGCCCCTCTTTTCCGAGCGCGCCGCCGAGGTCGGCCTCGCCTTCACGCACTTCAACGGCATGACCGGCGACTTTGTCTACTCGGAGATTTTCGCCGGCGGCACGGCCCTTTTCGACTACGACGGCGACGGCGATCTCGACGTTTACGTCACCCAGGGGCGGATGATCGACCCCGCCAAATCCCTCGCCGACGCGCGGCAGGAGGGGTTCACCGAGCGCCCCGTCGACCGCCTCTTTCGCAACGTCATGCGCGCCGGGGCGCCTGAAAGCCTGCGCTTTGAAGACGTCACCGAGCAGGCCGGCCTGCGCAACGATCGCGACAGCATGGGCGTGGCGGCCGGCGACTACGACGGCGACGGGCACGTGGACCTCTACGTGACCGACCTCGGCGGCCGCAACACCCTCTTGCGCAACCGGGGCGACGGCACCTTCGAGGACGCGACCGCCCGCGCCGGCGCTGGCGACAGCCGATGGAGCCTGGCCGCCGCCTTTCTCGACTACGACCGCGACGGCTGGCTCGACCTCTACGTGAGCAACTACGTGGAGTTCTCCTTCTCCCTCAACAAGACCTGCGTCAACGACGTCAGCATGCGCGACTACTGCGGCCCGACCGCCTTCGTGCCCGCCGCCGATGGCCTGCTGCGCAACAGCGGCGACGGAACCTTCCGCGACGTCACCGGCAGCGCCAAGAGTCTTCAGCCCTCGGCCCCGAGCCTCGGTCTCGTGACCGGAGACTTCGACGACAACGGCTGGATCGACCTCTACATCGCCAACGACGGCTACCCCAACAATCTGCTGCTCAATCAGGGCGACGGAACCTTCCGCGACGAGGCCCGGGTTTCGGGCGCGGCGATGAGCGGCGAGGGTCACGCCGAGGCCGGCATGGGGATCACCGCGGGCGACTTCGACCGCGACGGCGATGAGGACCTCTTTCTCGCGCACCTCAACCAGGAGACCAACACCCTCTATCAGGCCGAGCCCGGCGCCCTGTTCAGCGACCGCACGGCGATGCTCGGTCTCGGGCCCTCGAGCTTCGACTTCACCGGCTTCGGCGCCGGCTTCCTGGACGTCGACAACGACGGCTTCCTGGACCTCCTGGTGGTGAACGGCGCCGTTCAAACCGTGCGCGAGCAGGTGACGGCCGGCGACTTTCACCCGCTGCACCAAAAAAATCTGGTGTGGCTCAGCGAGGGCGGCGGGCGTTTTCGCGAGGCGAGCGCCCGCGGCGGCGCAGCCTTCGAGGCCTCCCACGCCAGCCGCGGCGCGGCCTTCGGGGATCTCGACAACGACGGCGATACCGACGTGGTGGTGCACAACAACGCCGGACCCCTGAGGTTTTTGCGCAACGAGGTGGGCCAGCTCAGCGCCTGGGTGGGTATCCGGGCCGTCGGCCCGTCCGGTCGCGACATGCTCGGCACCCGCGTCGACCTCGAGTCGCCCGGCGCCCGGCAGATGCGCCGCATCCGAACCGAGGGCAGCTATGCTTCTGCCAACGACCCCCGAGCCCTCTTCGGCCTCGGAGAAAACGCCAGCGGCCCGATTACGGTGCTGCTCACCTGGCCCGACGGCACCCGGGAGCGCTGGCGCGATCTCGAGCCGCGCGCCTACCACCGCCTGGTGCAGGGCGAGGGCGAGGCCCTCTAGCCGGCTAGGCCCGCCCGCCCCGGTCGCGCAGGCCGCCTCAGGATTTCCAACGAGCCATGACCGCACGATCGCCCCACCCGCTCCTGCTCCTCCTGCCGCTGGCCCTTCTCGCCGCCTGCGGTCCGCCGCCGGCCGAGAACGCCGTCGGCAGCGACGCCTTCGAGCCCGAGAGCGTCGAGATCCCGGCTCTCGACAACCTGCCGTCGCCGGCGCCTGAGCAGATCCGCGAGCTTCAGGAGCGCCTGGGCGTCGCGGCCGGCGACGCCGAGCTGGCGCAGGCCTACGGCGAGCTGGGTGAGCTGCTCCACGCCTATCAGCTCACCGATCCGGCCGCCGCCTGCTACCGCAACGCCCGGAAGCTCGCGCCCGGCGAGGCGCGCTGGCCCTATCTCTGAGCGGTCCTCGCACAGGGCGAGGGGCGCGCGGAGAAAGCGCTCGAGCTGCTCGAGGAGGTGCTGGGCGAGCTCGAGCCCGGCGACCAGCCCGCGCGCCTGCGCCTGGCCGACCTCCACATGGCCCGGGGGGAGCCCGACCTCGCGCGCCCCCTCTACCGCGCAGCTCTCGAGGCAGACCCGGGCTCGGCCGCGGCCCTCTTTGGCCTCGGGCGGGTCGACGAGGCGGCGGGCGATCTCGAAGCCGCAGCCTCGGCCTACGAGCGCGCGCTGGAGCTTCAGCCGGCGGCGCGCAACCTCCACTCGCTCCTCGCCTCCCTCTACCGCCGGCTCGGCGACGAGGCCGGAGCCGAGCGGCACCTGGCGGGCTTTGGCGGCGGCACCGTGACCTTCGAAGATCCCTACTTCGAGGCCATGTCGGCGCGGCGCGAAGGCCTCGGTCCGCTGCTCGCCCAGGCCCTCGACGCCTTCGCGAGAGGCGACTTCGAAACCGCACTGGGGCACTACCTCGCCGCCCTGGAGCTCGACCCCGCGAGCGCCGCGGCGCTCAGCGGCGCCGCCGGCAGCCTGCGCAAGAGCGGCCAGATGCAGCGCGCCTCGGACCTCCTGGCGGGCCTGCTGGAGGCCGATCCCGGCAACCGGCTGGCGCGGCTCGAGCTGGCCACCACGCAGATCGAAACCGGCCAGCTCGAAGCCGCCATCGCCGGCTTCGGGTCGCTGATCGAGCGCGACCCGGACTTTGACAAAGCCCACTTCGGCCTCGGCATCGCGCAGGGTCGGGCGGGTCGCTGGCCGCTGGCGGCGGAGAGCTTTCGGCGCACCCTGGAGCTCTCGCCCAAGGACCAAAACGCCCGCTTCCACCTCGCCCTGGCCCTCATCCAGCAGGGCTCGCTGGACGCCGCCGTCGCTACCCTCGAGCGCACCGTGCGGGAGGCGCCGAGCTTTTTGCGCGCCCGCCAGCGGCTTGGCGATCTCCTCTTCTCGAGCCAGCGCCTGCCGGAGGCCGAGGAGCAGTTTCGAGCCGTCGCCGCGATGGAGGCCGAGGCGCCGCCCCAGGAGCGCGCCCTCGCCTACTATCAGCTGGGCCGCCTGCAGATGGCTCGCGACGAGATCCCTGGCGCCACCGCCGACTTCGAGCGGGCGGTGGCCCTCTTCCCCGAGCTGTGGCAGGCGCATATCGCACTCGGGCACCGCTATCGGTCCGCCGCGCGGTTCATCGACGCCGCCTCGAGCTTCTCGAGCGCCGCGGCGATCAATCCCGAGCACGTGGCCGCCCGGATCTTCGAGGCCCAGGCCCTGATCGCCGGCGGCGAATACGCCCGCGCCCGGGCCCGACTCGAGCAGGGGCTCGCCGACCTGCCGCGCGCCGCCCAGCTGGGCTACGCCCTCGCTCACCTGCTGTCGAGCGCGCCGGACGCCGCCGTGCGCGACGGCGCCCGCGCCCTCAAGCTCGCCACAAGCCTCGATCGCGCGCTCCCGAGCCCGGCGCACGGCGAGGCCGTGGCCATGGCGCTCGCCGAGCTGGGTCGCTTCGAGGAAGCCGCCGAGCGCCAGCAGAGGCTGATCGACAGCGCGCTCGAGGCCCGCAAGTCGCCGATCCCCAGACCCGACGCCCCGGGCCCCGAGGACCTCGCGCGACTCGAGGAAAACCTGCGCGGCTACCAAAACCGGCAGCCCGTGCGCCTGGGAGGGGCCTCCTCCTCCTGACCAGCCCCGACCCCTGCCTTCACCTGACCTCAACCCGAGGAGACACCATGCCGAAACCCGAACGCCCTCCGCGCGTCGCGCCGCCCCGAGAAGCGGCGGCGTTGACGGCGGCAACCGCGCTGATCGCGCTCCTCGCCGCCGGCCCGGCCCACGCCGAAAAGCCCCGGGCCCAGGCGGGGCCCGCCGAATCTGAAGCCGCCGTGCACGCCTTCGTGGGAGCCCAGATCCTGCCGATCTCGGGACCGCCCATCGACCGCGGCGTCCTGGTGATCCGAGGATCCCTCATCGCGGCGGTCGGCGCCGCCGACGAGGTCGAGATCCCGTCGGACGCCGTGCGCCACGAGCTGACCGCCGACACCGTGATCATGTCCGGCCTGGTGGACACCCACAGCCATATTGGCGGCCCCTTCGCCGCCGACCGCTCGGCGCCGATTCAGCCCGCGGTGCGCAGCCTCGACGGCATCGACGCGCGCTCCCCCGGCTTCCAGCGCGCCCGTGCCGGAGGCCTCACCACCCTCAATCTCATGTCGGGTTCCGGCCACCTGATGAGCGGCCAGACGGTCTACGTCAAGCTGCGCGAAGCCGCGACCATCGACGACATCCTGATCCGGCGCGAAGACGCGCCCGGCGGCGGCATCGCCGGCGGCATGAAGATGGCCAACGGCACCAACTCGCGGCGCGACCCTCCCTTTCCCGGAACGCGCGCCAAATCCGCCGCGCTGGTGCGCGAGCAGTTCATCAAGGCCGAGGAATATCGCCGGAAGGTGGAGCGCGCCGCGGGCGACGCCGAGAAGAGACCGGACCGAGATTTGGCCATGGAGGCCCTGGGCGAGATTCTCGACGGATCTCGCACCGTGCATCACCACACCCACCGCCACGACGACATCCTCACGGTGCTGAGGCTGCGCGAGGAGTTCGGCGACTTCGACGTCGTGCTGCACCACGTCTCGGACGCCTGGAAGGTCGCCGACGAGATCGCCGCGGCGGGGGTCGGCTCGTCGGTCATCGTGATCGACAGCCCCGGCGGCAAGCTCGAGGCCATGCACGCCTCCCTCGAGACCGGCGGCGTGCTGGAGCGCGCCGGCGCCCTGGTCGCCTTCCACACCGACGACTGGATCACCGACTCGCGCCTTTTTCTGCGCTCCGCGGCCCTCGCCGTGCGCGGCGGCATGAGCCGCGAGGGCGCCCTCCGGGCCATGACCCTCTCGGGCGCCGAGATGCTGCGTCTCGACGACCGCATCGGCTCCCTGGAGGCGGGCAAAGACGCCGACTTCATCATCCTCTCGGGCGATCCTCTGTCGGTCTACACCCGCGTGGAGCAGACCTACGTCGAGGGCGAGAAACTCTTCGATCTCGAGGATGACAAGGACCGCCTCATCGCCTCAGGCGGCTGGGGCGCCGGCTCGGAGCGCGACGCCCACGTGGCGTGCGTCGGCCTTCACCTGCACGAGGAGCACGACCGATGAGACTCCCTTCCCTTCTCCTCGCCGCGGCGCTCTGCTGGAGCGCCTCACCCGCGAGCTTCGCCGATCTCCTCGCCGTGCGCGGCGAGACGGTCTACACCTCGGCCGGCGAGCCCCTCGCGCCCGGGGTGGTGCTGATCGAGGGCGGCACGATCACCGCCGTCGGCCTCGCCTCGGAGATCGAGATCCCCGAGGGCGCCCCGGTGCTCGAGGCCGCGGTGGTGACCCCCGGGCTGATCGACGCCCGCTCCACCGTCGGCTTCTCCGGATTTTTGAATCAAAGTCACGATCAGGACCAGCTCGAGCGCTCCTCCCCCATCCAGCCCGAGCTGCGCGCCATCGACGCGTACAACGCTCGCGAACGGTTGATCGAGTGGGTGCGCGGCTTCGGCGTCACCACCCTGCACACCGGCCACGGCCCGGGAGCGGTGATCTCGGGCCAAACCCTGATCGTCAAGACCCGCGGCGAAACCGTGGGCGACGCCGTGATGGTGGAATCCGCGATGGTCGCCGCCACCCTCGGGGAGTCGGCCCAGCAGGGCGACGGCGGGCCCTCAAGCTGGCCGGGAACGCGCGCCAAGGCGGCCGCCCTCCTGCGCGCCGAGCTGCTCGAGGCCCAGCACTACGCCGCGG